>NZ_JBHTTQ010000016.1:0-40637 GCF_042794475.1 Streptomyces sp. NPDC056527 | reverse complement strand
TTCCGTATGTGTGGCTGGGGCCCCCCCGCGGGGGGGGGCGAACCGGGGGGGTGTGGTGGTGGCCGGCCTCTCCCGGGGGGCGCCCCTCCGCGCGCTCAGGCGCCGACGTTGAACTCGGCCGGGTTCGGCCCGAGACGCCGGTTCTCGTCGAGGACGGCGATCGCCGCCATGTCCTCGGAGTCCAGCTCGAAGCCGAACACGTCGATGTTCTCCTGGATGCGGGACGGGGTCACCGACTTCGGGATGACCACGTTGCCGACCTGCAGGTGCCAGCGCAGCACCACCTGGGCCGGGGTGCGCCCGTGCTTCTGCGCGACGGCGACGATCGCCGGGACCTCCAGGAGGCCCTTGCCCTGCCCCAGCGGCGACCAGGCCTCGGTGGCGATGCCGTGCGCGGCGTGGGCCTCGCGCGAGGCCGCCTGCTGGAGGTGCGGGTGCAGCTCGATCTGGTTGACGGCGGGGACGATCGAGGTCTCGCCGATCAGCCGATCCAGGTGCTCCGGAAGGAAGTTGGAGACGCCGATCGCCTTCGCCCGGCCGTCGGCGTGGATCTTCTCGAACGCGCGGTACGTGTCGACGTACGCGTCCTTCGTCGGCACCGGCCAGTGGATCAGGTACAGGTCGACGTAGTCCAGACCCAGCTTGTCCAGGGAGGCGTCGAAGGCCCGCAGGGTCGAGTCGTGGCCCTGCTCGCTGTTCCACAGCTTGGTGGTGACGAACAGCTCCTCGCGAGCGACGCCGGACGCGGCGATCGCCTTTCCGGTGCCCGTCTCGTTCTGGTAGATCGCGGCGGTGTCGATGGAGCGGTAGCCCGCCTCCAGAGCCGTGGTCACGGCGTGCGTCGCCTCGTCGTCCGGCACCTGCCAGACGCCGAATCCGAGCTGCGGCATCTCCACGCCGTTGTTCAGGGTGAGGGAAGGGACCTTGTTGTCCGTGCTCACGTGCGGTCGATCCTAACGTCGTCGGGTGGTACTCCCACGGTCAACCATCTCAGACCCCCTCGCATTCCTCGGAGCCCGGAGGCGTCTGCGGATGTACCCCGGGAACGGTGCCGGGAACCCTGCTCGGAGCCGCGCTCGGTGCGGCCCCGAGATACGCCTCCCGTACGGCAGGGTCCGCGCGCACCTCGGCGGCCGTCCCCTCGGCCAGGACCCGGCCGAGGTCAAGGACCACGACGCGCGCGCACAGCTCCATCACGAAGGCCACGTTGTGCTCGACGAGCAGCACCGCGCAGTTCTGCTCCTCGGCCATGTGCCGCACGACGGCGGCGAGTTGGCGGCGCTCCTCCGCGGTCGTGCCGGAGGCCGGCTCGTCCAGGAGGAGTACGCGCGGCGGGTCGGCGAGTGCACGGGCCAGCTCGACCATCCGGGCCTGCCCGACGGGCAGCGCACCGGCGTACGACTCCGCGAGCGCGTCGAGCCCGCACTCGCGGAGCACCGCGGCGGCCCGCTCCCGATGGCGGCGCGTACCGCCGGGCCGCCAGTCCTGGGCCACCACCAGGTTGTCGGTCACCGTCAGCTGCCCGAAGAGCTGCTGGCGCTGGAAGGTCCGGCGGATGCCGTGACGGGCCCGCCACACCGGGGAGCGGCGCGTGATGTCCTCGCCCGCGAACGCGATGGATCCGCCGTCCGGCCGCCGGATCCCGGACAGGACGTCGAAGAGCGTGGTCTTGCCGGCGCCGTTCGGTCCGATGAGGCCGCAGACCTCACCGGGGCGTACGGAGATCGTCACGTCGCGCAGGGCGTGGACGCCGCCGAAGCGGACGTCGATCCCGGCCGCGTGGAGCATCGCACTCGTCATCGGCCGACCCCCGTTCCCAGATAGGCCTCGGCGAGCCGGTCCGTGTCCACCTCGGAGCGCGGCCCGGACCAGGCGATCCCGCCCTGCGAGAGGTACGCGACGGTGTCGGCGATGCCGAGCACCTCCGCCGCCTTCTCCTCGACCAGGAGCAGCGCCGTGCCGCTCGCCCGCAGCTCGGTGAGGAGGCGGAAGACCTCGTCCACGAGGCGGGGCGCGAGCCCGAGCGAGGGCTCGTCGGCGACGAGGACGGCGGGCGGGCGCTGGAGGAGCGGGGCGAGCGCGAGGAGCTGCTGCTCGCCTCCGGACAGGGAGCCGGCGGCGACGGAGCGGCGGGCGGCGAGCGCGGGGAAGCGCGCGTACACCGCGTCGCGGTCCTCGGACGAGGGGAGCTGGAGGGCCAGGTTCTCCTCGATGGAGAGGCCGGCGAAGATTCCCCGTCCCTCGGGCGCGAGCCGTACCCCACGCCTGGCCCGTGCGACGACCGTGTCGCGGCCGGCGTCCTCCCCGCGTACGCGCACCAGCCCCCCGGCGGGCCGCAGGAGCCCCGCGGCGACCCGGCACAGGGTGGACTTCCCGGCCCCGTTGGGCCCGAGCAGGACCAGCGTCTCCCCGGCGCGCACTCCGAGATCCACCCCGTGCAACACGGACGCGCCGCCGTACCCGGCACGCACGCCGAGCAGTTCGAGGGCGGGCGAGGGCACGGCGCCCGCGGGGACCGCCACCACGGCACCGGCAACGGACGACGCCGCGGTCTGCGAGGCTGCCCCCGCCGACGGCCCGACGCCCGAGGTCCGCGCCGCGGTGAGCCCGGCGCCCGCGGTCCGTGCGGCTGCCTCTGCGGCGTCCGTCGTCAGCCCGGCGCCGGCGGCCCCCGCAGCGGCCCCCGTCGCCTCCGTGCTGCCGGCCGCCCCCGCCGGGTGAGCCGATGCTCCCGCCGTCTCAGCCCATCGCCCCGGGCGCGGGGCGGGCAGTGGGTGCGTCGGTGCGTTCGCGGTGCCCGGCTTGAGGGCGTCGGTCTCCGGGCGGCGGGAGACTGCCCGGCGGGTGGCTCGGCGCGACGGGAGCGCCGCGCAGTAGCCGTCCGGGTCGTTCGCGAGAGCGAGGCCCGCCAGGCCGAAGAGGATCACCGGCAGGTGCGCGGACTCCGTCACGTACGTCGCCATCAGATGCGGGACCACCGCGAAGACCAGCCCGGCCACCACCGCGAACTGCGGCCGCCGCACCCCCGCCGCGACGACCACCGCCAGCCACACCAGACCGGTCATGGCCGTGAAGTCCGTGGCCGTGATCCGGGTGTTGTACGAGGCGTACAGCACGCCGCCGAAGCCCGCGAGGGCCGCCGACACCGTGAAGACCAGGAGCTTCGTCCGTACCACCGACACCCCCGACGCCGACGCGGCCTCCGGCGCCGAGCGGACCGCCAGGACGGCACGGCCCCAGCGGGAGCCGCGCAGCCACGTCAGCAGCCATACGACCGCCGCGCACAGCACCACCAGCGCGACGCCCAGCGCCCGGTCGTCGCCCAGGTCCACCGGGCCGAGGACGGGGCGCGGGATCTCCCAGCCCGTGTCCCCGTTGCGCAACCACCCCACCTGGAACAGCACCTGGTCCGCCAGGAACGCGAGGGCCAGCGTGGCCAGCGCCAGCGACCGGCCCCCGAGCCGCAGCGCGGGCAGCGCCACCACCGCGCCGAGCAGCGCCGCCGCGACCGTGCCGACCGCCGCAGCGGCCACGAACGGCCAGCCGCGGCTCATCAGCAGCCCCGCCACCAGCGCCGCGCCCGTCACGAACGTCGCCTGGGCGAGCGACACCATCGCCCCGAGCCCCGTCACCACCGTGAACGACATGAAGACCAGCCCGATCGCGAGGCCCTGCGCCAGGATCCCGTTCCAGAACGGGGTGGTGACCGTGTAGAACGCCGTGGCGAGCAGCCCGCCGGCAACGGCCCACGCGCCCCACCGGCGGCCCCAGCCCTTCCCGGCGAGGTAGTCGACCGGCGGCGGGTCCGCGGCGGCCGTGCCGGCCGCGCGCCGGCGCCGCGCCAGGACGACGAGGCCGCCGAAGAGGATCAGGAACGGCACAGCCGTACGGAATCCGGTGATGCCCTCCGCGAACGACGCGTACCCGGCGACGAGGTTCTGCAGCACCCCGAGACCGAGTCCGCCCGCGAAGGCGAGCGGCACCGACACGAACCGTCCGAGCACCGCCGCCGTCGCGGAGACGAAGAGGAACAGGGTGTAGTCGTGGGCGGAGAGACCGAGGAGCGGGGTCGCGAGGACTCCGGCGAGGCCCGCGAGCCCCGACGACAGCATCCACGCGATCGAGGACAGCCGGTCCGCGCTGATGCCCCGCAGCTCCGTCAGCGAGCGGTTGTCGACGGCGGCCCGCAGTCGGAGTCCGAGCCGGGTGTGCCGCATCAGCACCCACAGCCCGGCCGCCACGAGCGCCGTCGCGATCCAGGTGATCAGCTGGTCGGAGTCGATTCCGACGCCGTCGAGGGGCTGCCAGGACACCGCCGGGCTCGGCCCGACGCCGGGCAGCCCGAACTGGTTCTCGGCGGGCTGGACCGGGGCGCCGGCCCGCTCCAGGAGCTCGACGACCCACAGGCCGGCGGCCGGCAGCGCGACCAGCAGTCCGATCGTGGCCACGATCTGCGCCGTCTCGCCGACCCGGGCCAGCTTGCGGAACATCAGCCGGTCCAGGCCCCAGCCCAGTGCGGGCGCCACGACGCACACGAGCAGCAGCGCCGTCGGCACGGCCGGCCAGCCGAAGCCGGAGTGGAGCTCGTAGAAGGTCAGCGCGCACAGATAGGCGGTGGCGCCGTGCGCGAAGTTGAAGAGTCCGGAGGCGGAGTACGAGAGCACGAGCCCGGTCGCGAGCAGCGCGTACAACGCGCCCGAGACCAGACCGCTCAGCACGAAGCCCAGCAGGTCACCCACGGCGACGCCCTAGCCGAAGGGGATCGGCGGGTAGCACTTGAACGGCACCGCCACCTCGTAGCGTCCGTTCGTCAGCCGGACGAGGGCACCGCAGCCGAAGCTCTCCTTCTGGCCCTTCGGTTCGGCGCGGTCGCCCACGAGCGTTCCGGTGTCGGAGAAGCCGGCCGCGGCCTTCTGGAAGGACTCGGCGGTCAGCTCCTTGCCGGCCTTGGCGGCGATGGCGAGGAAGAGGTCGGCCGACATGTAGCCCGTCATCATGTGCATGTTGAGCGGGACGTCCTTCCCGCCCGCCGCCTTCTTGATGTCCGCCTTGAACTGCCGCATCGCGGGGCTGTCGGCCTCGAAGGGCTGGAACTGCAGCAGCACGTGCACCCCGTCCAGCGCCTGCCGCGTCGCGTCCTTCGCGAGCAGCCCGGGGTCGTAGTCGGTCGGGTCGGAGATGACGCCCTTGTACCCGGACCGCTTGAGCGCGGTGAACAGGCCGATGTTGTAAGGGGTCTGCATCACGGAGACCACGGCGTCGGGCGCGCCGCCGCCGGGGCCCGAGCGGAGGATCTCCTTCGTGTACGCCGACCAGTCGCTGGGCATCGATGTCGCGGGCACGGCTGCCTTGGCGTAGGAGACCTGGAAGCCGGCCGCCTTGAAGCCCTGGGTGAAGGTACGGATGCCGAACTTGCCGGCGTCGTTGTCGCCGGCGATCAGCGCCACGGACTTGCCGCGCGCTCCGCCGAGGACGGTGGCGAGCCCTTCGGGCCAGGTCTGGTTGAGGGTGCCGCCCGGGGTCGGGACGAGGCAGCCGTTGAAGCCGTAGATGTACGGGGGGCCGCAGAACGAGGGGAGCGTGCCCCAGCCGACGGTGGGCACCTTCTGGCCGTTGAGGAAGTCCGCTCCGGCGAAGGTGACGGAGCTCATGGGGGAGACGGCGAACACCTTGTCCTGCTGGACGAGTTTGCGGGCGGCCGCCAGGTTCTTCGCGGGGTCCTGGCCGTCGTCCTCGGCGCCCAGGTAGTCGATCCTGCGCCCGTTGACACCGCCTTCGGCGTTGGCCCGGTCGTAGCGCGCCTTGGCGCCGAGGTCGGTGTCCTTCTTGGAGTAGCCGCTCGCGGTGGTCATGGAGACGATCCCGCCGACCTTGATCGTGTCGGCGGTGACTCCGCGTGCGGAGGGACCGGTCGTACTCCCGCCGCTGGAGGCGGAGTTGCAGGCGGTGACGAGCAGCAGGGCGAATGCGGCGGCGATGGTGCCGAGCGGTCGAGGCACGGGCGATCCCTCCGTCGGGGTGACCGCATTCTGTGACCGGGCCGATGAACCGTCAATAACTGATACACCGTCAATTGATGATGCGTCAGCAAGGTTTGGCCGGGGGCCCGATGGGGGTCGGGCCCGTGCGCGGCGATCAGCCGTACAGCGCCGCGACCTCCGTCGCGTACGCCTTCTCGATCGCCTTGCGCTTCAGCTTGAGGGAGGGCGTGAGCAGCCCGTGCTCCTCGCTGAACGGGTGGGCCAGTATCCGGAAGGTCCGGATGGACTCGGCCTGCGAGACCAGCGTGTTGGCCGCCACCACGGCCCGCCGGATCTCGGTCTCCAGGCTCGGGTCGCGCACCAGCTCGGCCGGCGGCATCGGCGGCCGCCCCTGCATCGCCAGCCAGTGCTCCACCGCCTCCTGATCCATCGTCACCAGCGCGGCGATGTACGGCCGGTCGTTGCCCACCACGATGCACTGCGCGATCAGCGGATGCGACCGCACCCGCTCCTCGAGGCCGGCCGGCGAGACGCTCTTGCCGCCCGAGGTCACCAGGATCTCCTTCTTCCGCCCGGTGATCGTCAGATAGCCCTCCTCGTCGAGCATCCCCAGATCGCCGGTGGCCAGCCACCCGTCGTTGAGGACGGCGGAGGTGGCCTGCGGATTGTTGAGGTACCCGGAGAAGATCTGACCGCCGTGCAGCCACACCTCCCCGTCCTCCGCGATGTGCACCGTCGTGCCCGGGACGGGCTGCCCCACCGTTCCGTACTTGGTGCGCTCGGGCGGATTCGCGGTCGCGGCCGCCGAGGACTCCGTGAGCCCGTACCCCTCGAACACCGTCACCCCCGCGCCCTCGAAGAAGAGTCCGAGCCGCCGCTCCATGCCCGAGCCGCCCGACATGGCATGCCGGACCCGGCCGCCCATGGCGTCGCGGACCTTCCCGTACACCACCTTCTCGAAGAACTGGTGCTGCATCCGCAGCCCCGCCGACGGGCCGGGGCCGAGCCCGAACGCCTTCTGCTCCATCGCCTCGGCGTACTTGACCGCCACGTCCACCGCCTTGTCGAAGGGGCCCAGCTTCCCCTCGCCCTCCGCCTTGCGGCGGGCCGCGTGGAAGACCTTCTCGAAGACATAGGGCACGGCCAGGATGAACGACGGCCGGAACGCGGCGAGGTCCGGCAGCAGCTCGGACGCCGCGAGAACCGGCTGATGGCCCAGCTTCACCCCGCTCTGCACCGCCGCGACCTCCACCATCCGCCCGAAGACATGGGCGAGCGGGAGGAAGAGCAGGGTCGTCGCCTCGTCGCCCGGCTTGGAGTGGAAGACCGGCTCCCAGCGGCCGACCAGCATGTCCGTCTCGAACATGAAGTTGGAGTGCGTGATGATGCAGCCCTTGGGGCGGCCCGTGGTGCCCGAGGTGTAGATGATCGTCGCCACCGACTCGGGCGTCACCGCCCGCCGGTGGCGCTGCACGATGTCCTCGTCGATCTCCGCGCCGGCCGCGACCAGCTCGGCGACCGCGCCCGCGCCCGCGTCGAGCTGCCACAGCCGCTGGAGCCGCGGCAGCCGGTCGATGACCGAACCGATCGTCATGGCGTGGTCCTCGTGCTCCACGACGCAGGCGGTCACCTCGGCGTCGTGCAGCATCCAGTAGACCTGCTCGGCCGAGGACGTGGGGTAGATCGGCACCGACTGCGCGCCCAGTGTCCACAACGCGAAGTCGAACAGCGTCCACTCGAAGCGAGTCCTGGCCATGATGGCGACCCGGTCGCCGAACCGTACGCCGTGCGCGATCAGACCCTTCGCGAGGGCGAGCACCTCGTCCCGGAACTGCGCCGCCGTCACGTCCTGCCACTGTCCGTCGGCGTCCTTGCGTCCGAACGTGACCCGGTCCGGCGTCCGCTCGGCGTGATCGAACACGGCGTCCGCCAGACCGCCGACCTGAGGCGCCGCCTCGACGGGCGGCACGGTGAACTCGCGCAATGACCTGCTCCTCGCCCGCTCGTTGTCGCTCTCCGTACGGCGCGGGTGACGGTACCCCACCCGACTGGCGGGCGGGAGGGCCTTCACCAAGCCGGGACATTGGGTGTTCTCACAGGTCAGGGGAGGGGAAGGAGGTAAGTGGCGGGTGACCGGGGCAGGTTACTGACTGGCGAGTAAGCAGGGTGGGCCCGAATCTCCACGGAATCTGTACCGGCCGCTCACGATCCCGGCGGAAGCCGGGTGAGGTCGTACGGTTCCGGCGGGCCGGCCGACCGGCCCATGTCGAGCCGGCCGAGCGGGTGGGCCTCACGCCACCGCCGTGTCCGCGCCGGGTGCCCTGCCCCTCGCGTACGCCGTCAGCTCGGCGGATGCGGCCGGTGCAGACGGTCGCCGCCCGCCAGGATCGCCGCGGCCAGGGCGTCCGCCGCATCCTGGGACGGCCCCCGCCGTCGGCCCTTGCGCAGGACGAAGTCGACATCGCCCAGCTCGGGCAGGTCCGCCCGGGCCGGCAGTCGGGTCAGACCGGGCGGAACCAGGCCGCGCGTGTGGGCCATGACGCCGAGCCCGGCGCGGGCCGCCGCGATGTTCGCGCTCAGGCTGCTGCTCGTACAGGCGATCCGCCACGCCCGCCCGTGCGCCTCCAGCGCTTCGAGGGCCCGGGCGCGGGTGATCCCGGGCGGCGGGAAGACGATCAGCGGAACAGGCCGGTCCGGGTCCAGACGCAGCCGAGGAGAACCGATCCAGATCAGCGAGTCCTGCCAGACCAGCTCGCCCCCGCTCTCCTCGGCGCGCCGCTTGGCGAGGATCAGATCCAGACGTCCCGCCTCGAGACGGGCGTTCAGCGTCCCCGAGAGCTCGACCGTCAGCTCCAGATCCACCTCGGGGTGCTCACGCCGGAACGACTCCAGGATCTCGGGCAGCCGGGTCACCACGAAGTCCTCCGATGCGCCGAACCGCAGCCGCCCACGCAGCCGGGTCCCGGTGAAGAAGGCCGAGGCCCGCTCATGGGCCTGAAGGATCGTCCGGGCGAAGCCGAGCATCGCCTCGCCGTCCTCCGTCAACTCGACGCTGTGGGTGTCCCGGGTGAAGAGCGGACGCCCGGTCGCCTCCTCCAGACGCCGTACGTGCTGGCTCACGGTCGACTGGCGCACACCGAGCCGCCGCGCCGCCTGCGTGAAGCTCAGCGTCTGCGCGACCGCGAGGAACGTCCGGAGCTGGGAGGGGTCGTACATCCGTCCACCGTAACCCGGTCATCGCGATTCGTGATGACAGTCAGAGCGCTGTACGGGATTCCCGATGTCCGTGCGAGGGAGCAGGATGGGGAGGGAACGACCCCGTCCGAAAGCAGTGGAGAACATGAGCCGCCGCACGACCCTCCTCCCGTCCTGGTTGCCGATCGACCCGTTCATCCTGGCGCTGCTCGGCACGGTCGGTCTCGCTGCCCTGTTGCCCGCCTCCGGCGCCGCCGCGACGGTCGCCAACGGGGCCTCGACGGCGGCCATAGCCGTGCTGTTCTTCCTCTACGGCGCCCGGCTCTCCACCCGCGAGGCGCTCGACGGAATCAAGCACTGGCGGCTCCAGCTCACGGTCCTCGCCTGCACCTTCCTCCTCTTCCCGCTCCTCGGACTCGCGGCGAAGGGACTGGTACCGGCCGTTCTCACACCCCCGCTCTACAGCGGCCTCCTCTTCCTCTGCCTGGTGCCCTCCACCATCCAGTCCTCGATCGCCTTCACCTCCATCGCGCGCGGCAACGTGCCCGCCGCGATCTGCGCGGGCTCCTTCTCCTCCCTCGCCGGGATCGTGCTGACCCCGCTGTTCGCCGCCGGCCTGATCGGGGGCGGCGTGGCAGGCTTCTCCGCCGACTCGCTGATGAAGATCGTGCTCCAGCTCCTCGTGCCCTTCCTGGCGGGCCAGCTGCTGCGCCGCTGGGTGGGCCCGTTCCTGGTCCGGAACAAGAAGGCGCTCGGTTACGTCGACCGGGGCTCGATCCTGCTCGTCGTGTACACGGCCTTCAGCCACGGCATGGTCGCCGGCATCTGGCACCAGGTCACCCCGGCGCGGCTCGGACTCCTCCTCGCCGTCGAGGCCGTGCTGCTCGCGCTGATGCTCACGCTGAGCTGGTACGGGGCGAAGCGACTGGGCTTCGACCGGGGGGACCGGATCGCCATCCAGTTCGCCGGCTCGAAGAAGAGCCTGGCAGCGGGCCTGCCGATGGCGAGCGTGCTGTTCGGGCCGCAGGCGTCGCTCGCCGTGCTGCCCCTGATGCTCTTCCACCAGATGCAGCTGATGGTCTGCGCGGTCCTCGCCAGGCGCCGCGCCCGGGACGTGGAACAGGACGAGGCTTCGACCGCGGAGCCGGCGCCCGACGACGCGAGGACGCCGGAGGCGGCCGCGGCGAGGGGCTGAGGCCGTCGCCGACAGGGCCCCACGTTGGCGGGATCACATCCCCACCCCCGCCGCCAAGATCAACCGGCCCGCTACCGTGCTCCCATGCCCGCACTCGATCCCGGCCGCACCGCGCTCGTCCTCGTCGACCTGATGGAACGCATCGTCGCGCTGCCCCTCGCACCCCGCCCCGGAACCGACGTCGTCGCCGCGGCCGCCCGGCTCGCCTCCACGTTCCGGGCCGCCGGCGCGCCCGTCGTCCACATCAGGGTCGAGCGCCCCAACGTCGAGACCCAGCCGCCCGGCAGCGAGCTGGTCCCCTCCCTCGTCCAGGCGGGCGACCATGTCGTGGTCAAGCGGACGATCGGCGGCTTCCAGGGCACCGGGCTCCACGAACTGCTCGCCGAGCACGCGATCACCACCGTCGTCTTCGGCGGCATCGCCACCAACCTGGGCGTCGAATCCACGGCCCGCGCCGCCTGCGACCTCGGCTACGAATGCGTCTTCGCCGAGGACGCCATGGCCGCCCTCACCGCGGACGAGCACCACGCCTCGGTGACACTCGACTTCCCGCGCCTCGGCACGGTCGCCCCCGTCTCCGCGATCACCCTGGAGGGAGCCGCGTGACGCCCGTCCCGATACGTTACGGCGCCCGCCCCTGTTCCCTCGTCGTCTGCCGGGGCTGCTGCTGCGGCGACGCCCGCAAGAACCCCGGCATCGACCACCTCGGCCAGCTCGCCCGGCTCCGCAGCGCCGCGGCGGACTCCGGCGGCCGGCTGGCGGTCCGTACGAGCGACTGTCTCGGCCCGTGCGCGCAGGCCAACGTCGTCGTGGTCCAGCCCTCCACGGAGGGCCGCCGTCGCGGCGGCCGGGCCGCCTGGATCGGCTTCACCGTGGACGACGACTGCCTCGACGACATCCTGGCCTGGACGGCGGCGGGCGGCCCGGGCATCGCCGACCCCCCGCCCACCCTGGCCCTCCAGATGATCGACCCCCCGGCCGAGACGAACAGCCGCCGCGCCCGCTAGGCACCTCGGCCGCGAGTGGGGTCGCCTCGTCGTCGAGGTACCGCGGCAGCGCCGCGGAGATCTGTTGCGTCATCAGTTCCCCCTCTCCGGTGCGCAGTTACACCACAAGGAGGGGGTGCTCACTCGTCCCCCGGTCGTTCGGCGCGAATGCCGGGGGAGGGCGCGGGGCCGGCCGGCGCAGGGGGCGCTCCCCGCCGGCCGGTGGCCCGACCCGTGTGGCGGACGGGCCCCGGGGTCAGCCGTGGGAGGCCGCGGCCCCGAGGGCGATCCGGTGCTCGCCCGCGTACACGTTCATGTCCGGCCCGCGCAGGAAGCCCACCAGCGTCAGGCCCGTCTCGACCGCCAGGTCCACGGCGAGCGAGGACGGCGCCGAGACCGCCGCGAGCACCGGGATGCCCGCCATCACCGCCTTCTGCGCCAGCTCGAACGATGCCCGGCCCGAGACGAGCAGGACCGACCGGTCCAGCGGCAGCCGCCCGTCGGTCAGGGCGCGCCCCACCAGCTTGTCCACCGCGTTGTGGCGGCCCACGTCCTCCCGTACGTCGAGCAGCTCACCGTCCTCCGAGAACAGCGCCGCCGCATGCAGGCCCCCGGTCCGGTCGAAGACCCGCTGGGCCGCGCGCAGCCGGTCGGGGAGGCGGGCCAGGAGCTCCGGGGCCAGCCGGACCGGGGGAGTGTCGGCGATCGGGAAGCGGGCCGTGGTCCGTACGGCGTCCAGGCTGGCCTTGCCGCACAGCCCGCACGACGAGGTCGTGTACACGTTCCGCTCCAGGGTGATGTCCGGGACGGGGACACCGGGCGCCAGCTGCACATCCACCACGTTGTACGTGTTCGTGCCGTCGTCCTTGGCGCCCGCGCAGTACACGATGTTCCGTACGTCCGACGCGGCGCCGAGCACCCCCTCGCTGACCAGGAACCCGGCCGCGAGCGCGAAGTCGTCGCCGG
Source organism: Streptomyces sp. NPDC056527 (assembly GCF_042794475.1). Taxonomy (NCBI): domain Bacteria; kingdom Bacillati; phylum Actinomycetota; class Actinomycetes; order Kitasatosporales; family Streptomycetaceae; genus Streptomyces; species Streptomyces sp. NPDC056527. Next base: position 28,314 of record NZ_JBHTTQ010000016.1, on the reverse strand, counting down.
GCGTGCGCATCGTGATCGCGAGCGGCTTGCCGTTCAGCCGGATCTCCAGCGGCTCCTCGGCCACCAGTGTGTCCGGGCGCTCGTTCACGGCCTCGCCGCGGATCCGCAGGACCCGTCGTCGCTCGGTCACCCGTCCCATGATCGCTACACCCGATTCTGTACGTGCTGGAAGCCGAAGCGGCCCTTGATGCAGAGGTTGCCGTGGGTCACCGGGTTGTCGTGCGGGGAGGTGACCTTGACGATCTCATTGTCCTGCACGTGCAGCGTGAGGTTGCAGCCCACTCCGCAGTACGCGCACACCGTCGTCGTCTCCGTCTGCGCCTCCTCGTCCCAGGAGCCGTCCGCGCGCATGTCGAACTCCCGCTTGAAGCTCAGCGCGCCCGTCGGGCAGACCTCGATGCAGTTGCCGCAGTACACGCACGCGGACTCGGTGAGCGGCCCGTCGTGCTCGACGGCGATCCGGGCGTCGAAGCCGCGGCCCGTGACGGAGATCGCGAACGAGTTCTGCCACTGGTCGCCGCAGGCGTCGACGCACTTGTAGCAGAGGATGCACTTGTCGTAGTCGCGGACGTACAGGTCGTTGTCGATCCGCGGCTCCTCGCCGAGCCGGCGGGCCTCCGGGCCGAAGCGGTCGGGCTCCGCCCCGTACTCCTTGATCCACTCGGCGGCGCGCGGGGTGGTGGAGAGATCCACCGAGGAGGCGAGCAGCTCCAGGACCACCTTCCGGCTGTGCCGGGTGCGCTCGGTGTCGGTACGGACGACCATCCCGGGCTCGGCCTGACGCGAGCACGCCGGGATGAGGGTCCTGGCGCCCTCGACCTCGACCACACAGACCCGACACGCGTTCTTCGGCGTGAGCGTGTCGCCGTGGCACAGGGTCGGCACGTCCTTCCCGGCCGCACGGCAGGCGTCGAGGATGGTTCCGCCCTCGGGGACGCGCACGGGCGCGTCGTCGAGCGTGAACTCCAGAAGACGGCGGGGCGGGGCGAGGGGAACCGTGGTCACTTGTAGACCCCCAGACGATCGATGGCGGACTCGACGGCGTTCCACGCGGTCTGGCCGAGACCGCAGATCGAGGCGTCGCGCAGGGCCTGCCCGACCTCGCGCAGCAGAGCGATGTCACCGGCCGCCGCCTCGCCCGTGCGGTCCTGGATGCGGTGCAGCGCCTCCTCCTGGCGGACCGTGCCGACCCGGCAGGGCACGCACTGGCCGCAGGACTCGTCGCGGAAGAACTCGGCGATGCGCAGCAGGATCCGCGGCAGGTCCACGGACTCGTCGAGGACGAGGACGACACCGGATCCGAGGGTCGTGCCGGCGGCCCGGGTGCCCTCGAAGGTGAGTGGGATGTCCAGCTCGTCCGGGCGGACGAAGCCGCCCGCCGCCCCGCCGAGCAGCACCGCGCGCAGCGTGTCCGGCCGCCCGGCGAGATCGAGCAGCTCGCCGAGGGTCGCCCCGAACGGGAGCTCGTACACGCCGGGGCGGCCGACGTCGCCCGAGACGCAGAACAGCTTGGTCTCGGTGGAGCGGAACGCCTCGGCGCCCTGGGTGAGGATCGGCAGCACGTTGACGAGCGTCTCGACGTTGTTCGCCGCCGTCGGCTTGCCGAACAGCCCTTTCTCGACGGGGAAGGGCGGCTTGGAGCGGGGCTCGCCCCGGTACCCCTCGATGGAGTTGAAGAGGGCCGTCTCCTCACCGCAGATGTACGCTCCGGCGCCGCGCCGCATCTCGATGTCGAAGGCGAAGCCGCTGCCGAGGATGTCGTCGCCGAGGAGCCCGCGGGCACGCGCCTCGTCGATCGCTTGCGCGAGCCTCTCGTACGCGCGGGGGTACTCGCCCCGGATGTAGAGGTAGCCCTGGTGGGAGCCGACGGCGTACCCGGCCACGGTCATCGCCTCGACGAGCGCGTACGGATCGCCCTCCATGACCACGCGGTCCTTGAAGGTGCCCGGCTCGGACTCGTCGGCGTTGCACACGACGTAGTGGGGGGAGTCGGGCTGCGAGGCCGTGGCCTGCCACTTCCGCCCGGTCGGGAACGCGGCCCCTCCTCGTCCGACGAGCCCGGACTCGGTGACCTCGCGGATCACCCCGGCGGGCCCGAGCGCGAACGCCCGCCGCAGCGCGGCGTATCCGCCGTGCGCCCGGTAGTCGTCCACGCTGCCCGGATCGACGACCCCGACCCGGCCGAGGAGCGTGAGCCCGGGATGCCCGGCCTGTGGAACGGCCATGACGGCGGGTGCCTCGGGCGAGGCGGCGTCGGGGTTCCGTGCGGCCCGGGCGAGTTCGCCTGCCGTCGCCGGGGCGACGACGACGGAGAGACGGGTGCGGTGCGCGGGCGCAGGGGAGGCGGGCCCGTCGCCCCGGGTCGTGCCTCCCGGGGCGACGGAGTTCCGGGTGCCGCTGGTCGTCGTCGCGCCCGGGCCTGTCGGCTCCTGGCCGCTGAGCGCGCCGAGCAGCGAGGTGCCGGGGCCGGCGGGTGACGACGGACCGGGGGAGGGCCCTGACGGGCCGGGGGGTGACGCCGACGGACCGGGCGCAGGCCCCGAAGGACCCAGGGCGGGCCCCGATGTCCCGGGCGCGGGCCTCGACGTCCCGCCGGTCCCGGCGCCTGCCGCGTTCACCCCAGCCCGTACCAGCAGCGCCGCCGGCGCTCGTTCGCACAGGCCCAGACACGGGCTCGGTTCGAAGGCGACGCCCTCGGCCGTCAGGCCCTCCGTCACCGCCGCCGATCCCCGGGCCGCGCACGTGAGGTCCGTGCAGACGTGGAGGACCTGCGCCGGGCGGGGGCGTACCGCGAACATCGAGTAGAACGTCGCCACCCCGTACGCCTCCGCCGGCGGCACCGTCAGCCGGCGGCACAGATAGTCGAGGCCGCCCTCGCTGATCCACCCCACCCGGTCGTTGAGCGCATGCAGCCCCGGCAGCAGCAGGTCACGGCGTTCCCGGGCCTCCCGGCCGCCCCGCGCCCACCGCAGATCCGCCGCCGTACGGTCGTCCGCGCCCTCCCATGCCGACTCCGGCGGGCCGAGGACCGCGTCGACCGCCTCCCGCTCGTCGTCCGTCGGCTTGCCGTCACCGAAGCGCAGATCCATCGTCCGCCACCCTCTCGATCCGTATCGCCGACGCCTTGAACTCCGCCGTTCCCGCGATCGGGCAGTTCGCCTCGATCGTCAGCTGGTTGGTGTCGACCTCGTCCGGAAAGTGCATCGTCATGAACGCGAGCCCGGGCCGCAGCGCGGGATCCACCCACACCGGCGCCACCACCGACCCCCGCCGCGACGTCACCCGCACCCGCTGGCCCACCGCGACCCCGTACCGCTCCGCGTCCTCCGGGCACAGCTCCACGAACTCGCCGCGTCGCAGCGGTGAGGCGAAACTCCCGCTCTGCACACCGGTGTTGTACGAGTCCAGCCGTCGGCCGGTCGTGAGCCGGATCGGATACTCCTCGTCCGTGAGATCGACCGGAGGATCGTGCCGGACGATTCCGAACGGCGCCCGCCTGCCCAGAAGTTCCGGATCCGTCTGCCACAACCTGCCGTGCAGGAAGGACGGTTCGATTCGCTCCGGGTCCGGGCACGGCCACTGGATGCCCTGATGCTCCTCCAGGCGGTCGTACGTCATGCCCCAGTGGTCCGGCGACAGCGCCCGCAGTTCGTTCCAGACGGCCTCCGCGTCCGCGTACTTCCACTCCTCGTGGCCGAGCCGGCGCGCGAGCTCGCAGATGATGTCGATGTCCTCGCGGGCCTCACCCGGTGGCAGCACCGCCCGGCGGACCCGCTGCACCCGACGCTCGCTGTTGGTGGTGGTGCCCTCCGTCTCGCACCACGCCGCCGTCGCCGGAAGCACCACGTCCGCGAACTCGGCCGTCCTGGTGAGGAAGATGTCCTGCACCACCAGGCAGTCCAGCTTGGCGAGCCGCTCCATCGCCTGCCCGCTGTCCGCCTCCGACTGCGCCGGGTTCTCGCCGATGCAGTACACGGCCCGCAGCTCGCCGCTCTCCATCGCCTCGAACATCTCGGTCAGCGTCCGCCCGTACCGCGGCTGGATGCCCACGCCCCAGAAGGACTCGAACTTCTCCCGCACCCCCGCGTCGAGGATGTCCTGGAAGCCGGGCAGCCGGTTGGGGATCGCGCCCATGTCCCCGCCGCCCTGCACGTTGTTCTGCCCGCGCAGCGGCTGCACCCCGGATCCGTATCGCCCCACGTGCCCGGTCAGCAGCGCCAGGTTGATCAGCGCGCGGACGTTGTCGGTGCCGTTGTGGTGTTCGGTGATGCCGAGCGTCCAGCACAGCTGCGCCCGCTCCGCGCGGGCGAAGGCGTGGGCCAACTCCCTTATCGCGGCGGCCGGTACGCCGGTCACCTTCGACGCCGCCGTCAGCGTCCACGGCTCGACCAGGGCCCGGTACTCCTCGAAGCCGCTCGTCGCGCGCTCCACGAACGCCCGGTTGTACAGGCCCTCGTGGATGATCTCGCGGCCGATGGCATGCGCGAGCGGGATGTCGGTGCCGACGTCGAGCCCGAGCCAGCTCTCGGCCCACTCGGCGGTCGAGGTGCGGCGCGGATCGACCGCGTACATCCGCGCCCCGTTCCGTATCCCCTTCAGCACGTGCTGGAAGAAGATCGGGTGCGCGAAGCGGGCGTTGGAGCCCCACATCACGATCACGTCGGTGTGCTCGATCTCCTCGTACGAGGACGTGCCGCCGCCCGAGCCGAAGACCGCCGAGAGGCCGGCGACGCTCGGCGCGTGACAGGTCCGGTTGCAGGAGTCGACGTCGTTGGTGCCCATCACCACCCGCGCGAACTTCTGCGCCACGTAGTTCATCTCGTTGGTCGCGCGGGCGCAGGAGAACATCCCGAACGCGCCCCGGGCCGCCCGGAATCCGGCCGTCGCCCGTTCCAGCGCCTCGTCCCAGCTCGCCGGTCGCAGCGGCCCGCCCTTCTCGTCCCGTACGAGCGGACGGGTGAGCCGGGTGTACGTCTTCGGGGCGCGGTCCCTCCCCCAGCCTTCGGCCGGGGGTACCCCCATCCTCGTGTTCGTCATGCGGTGCTCCTGGGCTGGGTCATGCCGTGCTCCTGGACTGGGTCGCGAGCAGATCCGACAGGGCGTGGACGGTACGGAGCGTCGGCACCGGTACGTCGGTGACGGCCGCGAGCTCCACCACGGCCGCGAGGAGCACGTCCAGCTCCAACGGCTTGCCCCGCTCCAGGTCCTGGAGGGTGGAGGTGCGGTGGTCGCCGACCCGTTCCGCCCCGGCGAGGCGCCGCTCGACGGAGATGTCGGGGCGGCAGCCGAGGGCCGCGGCGACGGCCAGGGTCTCGTGCATCATCAGCTCGATCACCTGCCGCGTACCGCCGTGCAGACACATCTCGCGCATCGTCGCCCGGGCGAGCGCGCTGATGGGGTTGAAGGAGATGTTGCCGAGCAGCTTGATCCAGATGTCGTCGCGCAGCTCCGACTCGACCGGGCACTTCAGGCCCCCGGCGCGCATCGCCTCGGCGAACACCTCGCAGCGCTTGGACGACGAGCGGTCGGGCTCGCCGATGGAGAACCGGGTGCCCTCCAGGTGGCGGACGACCCCGGGGCCGCTGAGCTCGGTCGCGGCGTAGACGACGCAGCCGATGGCCCGCTCGGGGGAGAGGACGGCCGAGACCGCGCCACCCGGGTCGACGCTCTCGACACGATGGCCGTCGTGCGGGCCGCCGTGCCGGTGGAAGTACCACCAGGGGATGCCGTTCTGGGCGGCGACGACCGCCGTGGTGTCGTGCAGGAGCGGCGCGATGAGCGGCCCGCACGCCGCGTACGCGTTGGCCTTGAGGCCCAGGAAGACGTAGTCGACGGGGCCGACATCGGTCGGGTCGTCGGTGGCGTGCACCCGGGCGGTGAGATTGCCGCGCGGGCTCTCGACCCGTACGCCGTGCTGCCTCATGGCCGCGAGATGCGGTCCACGGGCGATCAGATGGACATCGGCGCCGGCGCGGTCGAGCGCGGCTCCGACGTAGGCGCCGATCGCACCGGCGCCGAGGACTGCGACCTTCACGTGCGGGTCTCCGTTCGGTTGAGGGAACCGCGAGGGACCAGGCGGGAGTTCACTGTGTCGACGAAATATTGTCTACAGTATGGAAGGAGGGTCGACAAGGGGTCGCGGAACGCCCCGTTGTCCCCGTTGTCACGGTCTCCCAACACCTACGGGCGAATCTTGGTGGTTTACGTGCCTGGTTACCGATCAGTCGCTGGCAAGACTGGGTGGTTCCTGCTTCCGCTTCACCACGCGCCACACTGAACCCAAGGGGGTCCCGGGCATGACGGGCACTCGTATCGCCGCGCTCGGGCACTACCAGCCCGCCAAGGTGCTCACCAACGGCGACCTGGCCGCCCTCGTCGACACCAGCGACGAATGGATCAGCAGTCGGGTCGGGATCAGGACGCGTCACATGGCCGGCCCGGACGAGCCGGTCGACGAACTCGCCGCGCACGCCGCCGGCAAGGCCCTCGCCGCCGCCGGTCTCGGCCCCGCCGACATCGACCTGGTCCTCGTCGCCACCTCCACGGCGATCGACCGCTCGCCCAACACCGCGGCCCGCGTCGCCGCCCGGCTCGGGATGGGCTCGCCCGCCACCATGGACCTCAACGTGGTCTGCGCCGGCTTCACCCACGCCCTCGCCACCGCCGACCACGCGATCCGGGCGGGTGGCGCGCGGCGCGCGCTGGTCATCGGCGCCGACAAGATGACCGAGGTCACGGACTGGACAGACCGCACGACCTGCGTCCTCGTCGGCGACGGCGCGGGCGCGGCGGTCGTCGAGGCGGTCGCGGAGGGCGAAGAGCCCTGCATCGGTCCCGTCCTGTGGGGCTCGGTCCCGGAGATGGGCAACGCCGTGCGCATCGAGGGCACCCCGCCGCGCTTCGCGCAGGAGGGCCAGTCCGTCTACCGCTGGGCCACCCAGCGGCTCCCCGCCCTCGCCCGCCAGGCCTGCGAGCGTTCGGGCCTCGCGCCGGAGGACCTCGCGGGCGTCGTGCTGCACCAGGCCAACCTGCGGATCATCGAGCCGCTCGCCGCGAAGATCGGCGCGGTCAACGCGGTCGTCGCCCGCGATGTCATCGAGTCCGGGAACACCTCGGCCGCCTCGATCCCGCTGGCCCTCGCGAAGCTGGTCGAGCGGGGCGAACTCCCGTCCGGCGCGCCGACCCTGCTCTTCGGCTTCGGCGGCAACCTCTCGTACGCGGGGCAGGTCGTGCGGGTGCCGTGACCGGACGTGGGAGCGTTTCGGCCGAGATCGCGACGGCCCGCACGGCTGGACATCGGCGCCGGTAGACTGTAGACGATAGCCAATCCGCGTTGATCGCTCACGGCGAATCGAGGGGGCCGCGATGTTGTCCGCAGGACTGCCGCAAGGAGCCGTGCCCAGGCTGGAGCGGCCCGGGCCGCTGCGCGACCGGGTCTACGAGGCGCTGCTCGAACTGATCACCACCCGCGCCCTGCGCCCCGGCCAGCACCTGGTCGAGAGCGAGCTCGCCGGACATCTCGGTGTCTCCCGGCAGCCGGTGCGCGAGGCGCTCCAGCGTCTGAACACCGAGGGCTGGGTGGACCTGCGTCCCGCGCAGGGGGCCTTCGTCCACGAGCCCACCGACGAGGAGGCCGACCAGCTCCTCTCCGTCCGTACGCTCCTGGAGGCCGAAGCCGCCCGGCTCGCCGCGGCGAACTCGGGCTCGGCCGGCATCGCCGCGCTGGAAGAGCTGTGCGAACGGGGCGAGCAGGCGGTCGCGGACGACGACGTCGACCTCGCCGTGGCCACCAACGCGGCCTTCCACGCCAAGGTCATGGAACTGGCCGGAAACCTGGTCCTGTCCGAGCTGGCGGGCCAGGTGGACCGCAGGGTCCGCTGGTACTACACGCCCGTCGCCCGGCAGCGCGGCAAGCAGTCCTGGAAGGAACACCGGGAGCTGATCGACGCGATCGCCGCCCGCGACGAGGCCCGCGCGACCACCATCATGCGCGCCCACACGGAACACACCCGCGCGACCTACCGCGAACACAGCCAGGGCTGAGCGGACCGGGCGGGCCGGCCGCCGACCGGGCGGGCCGGCCGCCGACCGGGCGGTCCGGCCGCCGGGCGGTGGAGGGCCGACGCCTTTCTCGCGCACCGTTCCCCGTTCGGCGCTCCCCGTTCCCCGTTCGGCGGAGCCCGGTGGCGAGGGGGCCCGGGCCGCCCTAGCTTCGATCGCGTCGAGGGACAGTTCCGGCCGTACGCGGAAACCGTCCGCGCCCGCCCCTCGCGTGATCTGGAGGATCGCCATGCGCGCGATACGTGTCGCTTCCGCGACCCTGCTCGCCACCACCGTCGTCGCCCTCGCCGCGCCGGCGGCCCTGGCCGACGAAGGTACCGGCGGCGGTATCACGTCGTTCGGCTTCTCCGTCTCGCCCTCGACGGTCGCCCCCGGCGGCACGGTCACGCTGAAGTCCGACAGTTGCGAGGTCCCGTCCGTCACCGTCTCGTCCGGTGTCTTCGAGACCGTCACCCTCGACGAGGGCAACGCGGGCACCGCCACCGTCGACGTCGAGGCGGAGGTCGGCGCCGAGTACCAGGTGACCTTCGACTGCAAGGGCGAGAAGGGCACCGCACCCCTCGTCATCGTCGGCGCCCCCACCGACCATCACGCGGGCGGCGACTCCACCGGCGGTCAGTCCGCGGGCGGCTACGAGACGGGCGCCCTGTCCGCGGGCGGTTACGAGACGGGCGCCCTGTCCATGGGCGGCTACGAGACGGGCGCCCAGGACACCGGTATGCACAAGGGCGTCAAGGCAGGCTTCGGCGGCGGCGCCGGGGAGTTCGGCACCGCCGAGGTCGTCGCGGGCACCGCGCTGATCGCGGGCGCGCTCGGCGGCGCCGGGGTGCTGCTGACGCGCCGTCGCCGCGCCGACGGCCGCGCCTGACGCCGGGGCGAGGGGACCCGATACGGCTCCTCCGGCCCGGGGTGACGAGGTCCGGGGCGGAGGAGCGCCCACGCGTACACGAGGAGAGCGGATCGTGCAGGGGTCGAGCGGGCCGAACGGAACGTCCAGACGCGGCGCATGGGGCGTCGTGGCCGTCGTCCTGCTGGTCGGGATCCACCTCGTGCAGACCGGTACGGAGGAATGGCGGGCCGGAGGCCCCCCGCAGCCGGTCGCCGCCGCGGCCCCGGACCGTGCGGTCGCCGCCGCGGCCCCGGACCGTGCGAGCGGCGTCGCGGCCCCGGAGCGCGACACCGCCCCCGGCCCGCTGCCCGCCTCCCGCCCCCTTCGCGTCCGTGTCCCGGCCGTCCGTATCGACGCCCCCGTCACGGAGGTCGGCCGTGACGCCGAGGGACGGATCGACACCCCGCCCGCGTACGAGAGGAACCTCGCCGGCTGGTACACCGGCGCCGTCACCCCCGGCGAGCGGGGCACCGCCGTCGTCGTCGGTCATGTCGACACCCCGGACGGGCGGGCCGTCTTCTACGACCTCGGCGCGCTGGACAAGGGTCACCGCGTCGAGATCGCCCGCAAGGACGGCAGGACGGCGGTCTTCTCCGTCTACGGCGTCGAGCTCGTCCCGAAGGAGGGCTTCCCGGCCGAGCGGGTCTACAAGGGGGGCACCCTTTCCGAGCTGCGCCTCATCACCTGCGGGGGAGACTTCTCGCGGCAGCGGGGCTACGCGGGCAACGTCGTCGTCTCCGCCCGCCTGGTCGCCGTGCGCTGAACCGGCGCGCCACCCCGAAGCCCCCCGGCTTTGTCCTCGTTCAGGAAAAAGTCTGCTCGGATTCCTGCGCGACTTCTTCCCACCCCGGGACACCGCTGCTACGTTCCCCTCGAAAGCACGACGGAGAGCCCGCCACACGGCACCAGGGGAGGGGCGCGTGAGACGCATGACGGCACGACCTGCCAACGCGCACCAGGCGCGTCTGCTCCGGCTGTTGCGCGACGGAGGACCCAACTCCCGTGCACAGCTGGGCGATCAGATCGACCTCTCCCGCTCCAAGCTCGCCGTCGAGGTCGACCGGCTCCTGGAGACCGGTCTCGTCGTCGCGGACGGTCTCGCCGCCTCCCGCGGCGGACGCCGTTCGCACAACATCCGGCTCGCCCCCGAACTCCGCTTCCTCGGCATCGACATCGGCGCCACCTCCGTCGATGTGGCCGTCACCAACGCCGAGTTGGAGGTGCTCGGGCATCTCAACCACCCGATGGACGTCCGCGAAGGACCCGTCGCCGTCTTCGAGCAGGCCCTGTCGATGGCGGCCAAACTCCGCGCCTCCGGGCTCGCCGAAGGCTTCGACGGGGCCGGCATCGGCGTCCCCGGCCCGGTCCGCTTCCCCGAGGGCATCCCGGTCGCACCGCCGATCATGCCCGGCTGGGACGGCTTCCCCGTACGGGAGGCACTCAGTCAGGAACTCGGCTGCCCGGTCATGGTCGACAACGACGTGAACCTGATGGCCATGGGGGAGCAGCACGCGGGCGTCGCCCGCTCGGTCGGCGACTTCCTCTGCGTCAAGATCGGTACGGGTATCGGCTGCGGCATCGTCGTCGGCGGTGACGTCTACCGCGGTACCACGGGCAGCGCCGGCGACATCGGACACATCCAGGTGGAACCGGACGGCCGCGCCTGCGCGTGCGGCAACAAGGGCTGCCTGGAAGCCCACTTCAGCGGCGCCGCCCTCGCCCGCGACGCCGAGGACGCGGCGCGCGCGGGCAGATCGGACGAGCTCGCCGGACGCCTCGCGGCGGCCGGCCGGCTCACGGCGATCGACGTCGCCGCGGCGGCCGCCGCGGGCGACGCCACCGCCCTCGCGCTCATCCGCGAGGGCGGCAACCGGGTCGGGCAGGTCATCGCCGGACTCGTCAGCTTCTTCAATCCCGGTCTGGTGGTGATCGGCGGCGGGGTCACCGGCCTCGGTCACAACCTCCTTGCCAGTGTCCGCACCCAGGTCTACCGGCAGTCCCTGCCGCTGGCCACCGGCAACCTCCCCATCGTGCTCGGCGAGTTGGGCCCCACCGCCGGCGTCATCGGCGCGGCCCGCCTCATCAGCGACCACCTCTTCTCCCCGGCGTAACCCCGCCCGCGGGTGTTCACGGGCATCCATTCCCCGGCACGGAACGGATGCGCACACACCACCCGCCGGCCCCGTCCGCCGGAAACACCTCAGCACCCACTCGCTCAGGCGCAGCCCGCACCCGCCGAGGGGATCCCACCCATGCCGCAAGAGTCGCCACCGCACGCACCCCTGCTCACCATGTCCGCCATCACCAAGTCCTTCCCCGGCGTCCGCGCCCTCGACGGCGTCGACCTCGAAGTCGCCCCCGGAGAGGTCCACTGCCTCCTCGGCCAGAACGGCGCCGGCAAGTCCACCCTCATCAAGGTCCTCGCCGGCGCCCACCAACCCGACGGCGGCCGGATCACCTGGCTCGGCGAGCCCGTCCAGCTCCGTTCCCCGATCGCCGCCATGCGGCTCGGCATCGCCACCATCTACCAGGAACTCGACCTCGTCGAAGGGCTGTCCGTCGCCGAGAACGTCCACCTCGGCCACGAACCCACCACCGCCGGCTTCGTCGTCCGCGGCCGCGAGGCCAGGACGTCCACGGCCGCACTCCTCAAGCGACTCGGCCATCCCGAGATCGACCCGGCCCGCCTCGTCGGCGACCTGTCCGCCGCCCAGCAGCAGATCGTCTCGATGGCCCGCGCCCTCTCCCACGACGTCCGTCTCATCGTCATGGACGAGCCGTCGGCCGCCCTCGACCCCGACGAGGTCGACAACCTCTTCCGCATCGTCACCGACCTCACCTCGGCCGGCGTCGCGGTCGTCTACATCTCCCACCGCCTGGAGGAGATCCGCCGCATAGGCGACCGGGTCACCGTCCTCAAGGACGGCCGGGCCGTGGCCGGAGGGCTGCCCGCGGCCTCCACACCCACCCGAGACATCGTTGCCATGATGACCGGTCGGAATGTCGAGTACGTCTTTCCGCCCCGCCCCGCCGAGCCGCCGGCCGCCGCACCCGTCCTCCAGGTCCACGGACTCGCCAGGGAAGGCGAGTTCGACCCCGTCGACCTCGAACTGCGGCCCGGCGAGATCGTCGGCCTCGCCGGACTCGTGGGATCGGGCCGCTCCGAGATCCTGGAGACGATCTACGGCGCCCGGAAGGCCACCGCCGGACGGGTCGTCGTCGACGGCCACACCCTGCGCCCCGGCAGCGTCCGCGACGCCGTCCGCGCCGGTCTCGGCCTCGCTCCCGAGGAGCGCAAGGCCCAGGGGCTGCTGATGCTGGAGTCCGTCACCCGCAATGTGTCGGTCTCCACCCTCGCCCGCTTCTCGCGCGCCGGCTGGATCGACCGCGACGCCGAACGCGAAGCCGCCCGGACGGCCACCCGGGAGCTGTCGCTGCGCCCCGACAACCCCGACGCCCGGATCCGCACCCTCTCCGGCGGGAACCAGCAGAAGGCCGTCCTCGCACGGTGGCTGCTGCGCGGCTGCCGCGTCCTGCTGCTCGACGAACCGACCCGCGGCGTCGACGTCGGAGCTCGCGCCGAGCTCTACGCCGTCATCCGCCGTCTCGCCGACGACGGCCTCGCCGTCCTGCTCGTGTCGAGCGAGGTGCCCGAGGTCCTGGGCCTCGCCGACCGTGTCCTGGTGCTCAAGGAGGGCCGGGTCGTCCACACGGCGCCCGCCCGTGAGCTCGACGAACACCGCGTACTCGACCTCGTGATGGAAGGGAGCCCCACGTCATGACGCTGTCCACCGCCAAGAGCACCAAGGCGCCTGTGCAAGGGGGTGGTTGGCGCTCGCTCGGGCTGAAGGCCGACGTCCGCAACCTCTCCCTGCTCGGGGTGCTCGCCGCCCTGATCGCCGTGGGCGGCTTCACCAAGCCCGACGAGTTCCTCAGCCCCTCCAACCTCCAACTCGTCCTCACCCAGGCGTCCGTCATCGGCGTCGTCACCGTGGGCATGACCTTCGTCATCACCAGCGGCGGCATCGACCTCTCCGTCGGCGCGATCGTCGCCCTCGCCTCCGTCTGGGCGACCACGCTCGCCACCCAGGAGTACGGCTTCGCGGGCATCCTCTTCACGGCCGTCGTCGTCGGGCTCGGCTGCGGCCTGGTGAACGGCCTGCTCATCGCGTACGGCGGGATGGTGCCGTTCATCGCCACGCTCGCCATGCTCGCCTCCGCCCGAGGACTCGCCCTCCAGATCACCGACGGCCGGACCCAGATCGTCACCATCGACTCCGTCCTCGACCTCGGCATCCCCGACGCCTACATCCTGGGCATCCCGCCGCTCGTCCTCGTCTTCGCCGCCGTCACCGTCGTGGGCTGGCTGATCCTCAACCGGACCACCTTCGGCCGCCGCACGGTCGCCGTCGGCGGCAACGCGGAAGCCGCCCGCCTCGCCGGCATCGACGTACGCCGCCAGCGCCTCTACCTCTATCTGCTCTCCGGACTGTGCTGCGGCATCGCGGCGTTCCTGCTGATCATCCTGTCCGGCTCGGGCCAGAACACCAACGGCAACCTGTACGAACTCGACGCCATCGCCGCCGCGATCATCGGCGGAACCCTGCTCTCCGGCGGCCGCGGCACCATCGTCGGCTCCGTCCTCGGCGTCCTGGTCTTCACCACGATCACCAACATCTTCGCGCTCAACAACCTGCAGAGCGACGTCCAGCAGATCGCCAAGGGCGCGATCATCGTCGCCGCCGTCCTCGTACAGCGCCGCACCGCCCGCCACGGCGAGGCCTGACCCCCTACCCCCGCACCGCCCCGTACCTCCCTCACCCCCGAAGGGATCCATCGCCATGCCAGAAACCAGCCGCAGAGGACTGCTGTTCGGCACCGCGGCCGTCTCCGCCGGAGCGCTGCTCACCGCCTGCACCAGCAACGAGCCCAAGAACCAGGCTCCGGCCGCGAGCAACGTCCCGGCCGCCGACGACAAGCCCGGCACCCCCGTCACCATCGGCTTCGCCGGCCCGCAGGCCGACCACGGCTGGCTCAACGCCATCAACCAGAACGCCAAGGAGCGCGCGAAGAAGTACTCCGAGGTCACGCTGGAGATCACCGAGGGCTCCAACGACACCGCCATCCAGATCGGCCAGATCCAGACCCTCATCAACAAGAAGGTCGACGTCCTGGTCATCCTGCCCGCCGACGGCAAGGCGCTCACCCAGGTCGGCCTCCAGGCGATGAAGGCCGGCATCCCCGTCATCAACCTGGACCGCATCTTCGCCTCCCCGCAGGCCTACCGCTGCTGGATCGGCGGCGACAACTACGGCATGGGCCTCAACGCCGGCCGCTACATCGGCGAGCAGCTGAAGGACAAGCCCAACGCCACGGTCATCGAACTCGCCGGCATGGACAGCCTGGAACTGACCAAGCAGCGCACCCAGGGCTTCGACGACGCCCTGAAGAACTACCCCAACATCCGCAAGGCGGCCCGCCAGGCCGCCGACTTCACCGTCGAGTCCGGGCAGGCCAAGATGGCCCAACTCCTCCAGGCCCAGCCGAAGTTCGACGCCCTGTGGAACCACGACGACGACCAGGGAGTGGGCGCGCTGCGCGCCATCGCCCAGGCAGGCCGCAAGGACTTCCTGATGGTCGGCGGCGCCGGCGCCAAGTCCGCCATGGACGCCATCAAGGCCGACGACAGCGTCCTCAAGGCCACCGTCCTCTACCCGCCGACCATGGCCGCCTCCGCCATCGACCTGGCCCGCGCCCTCGGCCAGAAGAAGGGCGTCGGCGGGATGGCGGAGCTGGAGATCCCGGCCTCGATCACCCTCTACTCGGCCGTCGTGACCAAGGAGAACGTCGACGAGTACCTGCCGACCGGCTTCAGCTGACCGGCCCCCGGCCGCCCCCACCGCGCAACCGACGAGGAGGAATCCGTATGGAACAGAGGGACAGCGAGGCCGGCGAGGCCACGCCGCCGACACTCGGCATCGGCATGGTCGGATACGCGTTCATGGGCGCCGCCCACTCCCAGGGGTGGCGCACCGCGGGACGCGTCTTCGACCTGCCGATGCGGCCGGTCCTCGCCGCCGTCGCCGGCCGTGACGCGACCGCCGTCCGGGCCGCCGCCGCGCAGCACGGCTGGGCGGCGACGGAGACCGACTGGCGCGCCCTCGTCGCCCGCGACGACGTCCAGCTCGTGGACGTCTGCACCCCGGGCGACAGCCATGCGGAGATCGCCGTCGCCGCGCTGGAGGCCGGCAAGCACGTCCTGTGCGAGAAGCCGCTCGCCAACTCGGTCGCCGAGGCCGAGGCCATGGTCGCCGCCGCCACGGCGGCGGCCGCCCGCGGCCAGGTCGCCATGGTCGGCTTCAACTACCGGCGGGTGCCGGCGATCGCGTACGCCCGCCGGCTCATCGCCGACGGCAGGCTCGGCGCGCTCCGGCACGTACGGGTCACCTACCTGCAGGACTGGCTCGTCGACCCGGGCTTCCCGCTGACCTGGCGCCTGGAGCGCGAGCACGCGGGCTCGGGAGCCCTCGGAGACCTCGGCGCGCACGCCGTCGACCTCGCCCAGTACCTGGCGGGGGAGCTCCTGGTCGGGGTGTCGGCGCTCACCGAGACCTTCGTACGGGAGCGGCCGCTGCTCGCCGGGGTGTCGGCCGGGCTCGCCGGGGCCCCCGCGGGCGGGGCGTACGGGACGGTGA
The DNA here is from genome assembly GCF_042794475.1 of Streptomyces sp. NPDC056527. NCBI lineage: Bacteria > Bacillati > Actinomycetota > Actinomycetes > Kitasatosporales > Streptomycetaceae > Streptomyces > Streptomyces sp. NPDC056527. The sequence goes on along the minus strand of NZ_JBHTTQ010000016.1, from coordinate 12,669 downwards.
CGGTGGACGACGCGGCGCTGTTCACCGGGCGGCTCGCCTCCGGGGCGCTCGCCTCCTTCGAGGCGACCCGGATGGCCGCCGGCCGCAAGAACGCCCTGCGGCTGGAGATCAACGGAGAGAAGGGCTCGCTCGCCTTCGACCTGGAGCGGCTCAACGAGCTCTCGTTCCACGACCACACCGAGCCCGCCGCCTCCGCCGGCTTCCGCCGCATCCTCGTGACCGAGCCGGACCACCCGTACCTGGAGGGCTGGTGGCCGCCCGGGCACGCGCTCGGCTACGAGCACACCTTCGTCCACCAGGCCCGCGACCTGGTCCTCGCCATCGCGTCCGGGGCCGGTCCCGCGCCGTCCTTCGCCGACGGGCTCCAGGTGCAGCGAGTCCTCGCCGCGGTGGAGGAGAGCGCCGAGAAGAACGCCGTCTACACCCCCGTACAGGTCTAGGAGGCCGTCCACCGTGACCCGTCCCTTCACCCTCTTCACCGGCCAGTGGGCCGATCTGCCGCTGGAGGAGGTCTGCCGGCTCGCCCGGGACTTCGGCTACGACGGCCTCGAACTCGCTTGCTGGGGCGACCACTTCGAGGTCGACAAGGCTCTGGCCGATCCGTCGTACGTCGACGGCAGGCGCGCCCTTCTGGAGAAGTACGGCCTGAAGTGCTGGGCGATCTCCAACCATCTGGTGGGCCAGGCCGTCTGCGACCATCCGATCGACGAGCGCCATCAGGCGATCGTGCCGGCCCGGATCTGGGGCGACGGAGAGCCCGAAGGCGTACGGCGGCGGGCGGCACGCGAACTGGCCGACACCGCACGGGCCGCCGGGGCGCTGGGCGTCGACACCGTCATCGGCTTCACCGGCTCGTCGATCTGGCATCTGGTGGCGATGTTCCCGCCGGTGCCGGAACGGATGATCGAGCGCGGCTTCGAGGACTTCGCCGAGCGCTGGAACCCGATCCTCGACGTCTTCGACGCCGAAGGGGTGCGCTTCGCCCACGAGGTCCATCCGAGCGAGATCGCCTACGACTACTGGACCACCCAGCGCGCCCTGGAGGCCGTGGACCATCGGCCGGCCTTCGGGCTCAACTTCGACCCGAGCCACTTCGTCTGGCAGGACCTGGACCCGGTCGGCTTCCTGTGGGACTTCCGCGACCGGATCTACCACGTGGACTGCAAAGAGGCCCGCAAACGCCTCGACGGCCGCAACGGGCGGCTCGGCTCGCACCTTCCCTGGGGCGATCCGCGGCGCGGCTGGGACTTCGTCTCCGCCGGGCACGGCGACGTGCCCTGGGAGGACGTGTTCCGGATGCTCCGCTCGATCGGCTACGCGGGGCCCGTCTCGGTGGAGTGGGAGGACGCCGGAATGGACCGGCTCACCGGCGCTCCGGAAGCGCTCTCCCATCTGAAGCGGTTCGACTTCGACCCGCCGGCGGCCTCCTTCGACGCCGCGTTCGGCGGTGATCGGTAGCCCTCGGGGCTTCATATCCGCAGGTCGGCGCCTGGTGGCGACAACGCCATCAGGCCGGTCCGCCCTGCCCGCGAGCGGCTTTGTCCTCTCGCGGTGAAAAGTTCGACAGCACCGACGCACAAGGGCTTTCGGGCATGGACGAACCCCGCTACGGTCCCTGTGTGGCTGATGTGTACATGACGTAACTGTGAATACGCGACCAGCGTGACGGCGCACGCCGGTCCCCGGACAACCCGCACACCCGGCCCTACTCCGGAGGACACCCGTGCACAGAAAACGACTCCGAACCAGGAAGTCACTCGCCCTGCTCACCGTCGGACTCCTCGCCCTCGGCACCCCCCAGGTCCTCGCCGCCGAAGCGGCGGACCCCGCCGACACCACCGCCGCGGCCGAGGAGTTCCAACAGGTCACCCTCGCCAAGGGCGGCGAAGAAGTCGGCGAACCCATGTCGCTCGCCGTACTCCCCGACCGCAGCGTCCTGCACACCTCACGAGGCGGCGAACTGCGCCGCACCGACGCCGCCGGCAACACCACGGTCATCGGCACCATCCCCGTCTACTCCCACGACGAGGAAGGCCTCCAGGGCATCGGCCTCGACCCCGACTTCGCCCAGAACAAGGCCATCTACCTCTACTACGCCCCGCCGCTCACCACCCCCGCGGGCGACGCCCCCGAGAACGGCACCGCCGACGACTTCGCCAAGTACGACGGCGTCAACCGACTCTCCCGCTTCACGCTGAAGGCCGACGGCACCCTCGACAACGCCAGCGAGAAGAAGGTCATCGACGTCCCCGCCACCCGCGGCATCTGCTGCCACGTCGGCGGCGACATCGACTTCGACGCCCAGGGCAACCTCTACCTGTCGACCGGCGACGACTCCAACCCCTTCGCCTCCGACGGCTTCACCCCCATCGACGAACGCCCCGGCCGCAACCCCGCCTTCGACGCCCGACGCACCTCCGGCAACACCAACGACCTCCGCGGCAAGATCCTCCGCATCAAGGTCGCCGACGACGGCTCCTACACCGTCCCCGACGGCAACCTCTTCGCACCCGGCACCGACAAGACCCGCCCCGAGATCTACGCGATGGGCTTCCGCAACCCCTTCCGCTTCAGCGTCGACAAGGCGACAGGCGTGCTCTACGTCGGCGACTACGGCCCCGACGCCGGCGCCGCCGACCCCACCCGCGGACCCGCCGGCCAGGTCGAATTCGCCCGCATCACCAGGCCCGGCAACTTCGGCTGGCCCTTCTGCACCGGCAAGAACGACCCCTACGTCGACTACGACTTCGCCACCAAGGTCTCCGGCGGCACCTTCGACTGCGCCGCGCCGAAGAACGACTCCCCGTACAACACCGGCCTCGTCGACCTCCCGCCCGCCGAGCCCGCCTGGATCCCCTACAACGGCGGCTCCGTACCCGAGTTCGGCACCGGATCCGAATCACCCATGGGCGGACCCGTCTACCGCTACGACGCCGACTCCACCTCCCCGGTGAAGTTCCCGGAGTCGTACGACGGCGACTTCTTCGCCGGCGAGTTCGGCCGCCGCTGGATCAAGCGCATCGAACAGGGCTCCGACGGCACCGTCCAGTCCATCAACTCCGTACCGTGGACCGGCACCCAGGTCATGGACATGGCCTTCGGCCCCGACGGCGCACTGTACGTCCTCGACTACGGCACCGCCTGGTTCGGCGGCGACCACAACTCCGGCCTCTACCGCATCGAGAACGCCACCGGCGGCCGCTCCCCGGTCGCCGAGGCAAGCGTCGACAAGACCTCCGGCAAGGCACCGCTCAGGGTCGCCTTCTCCTCCGCCGGAACCACCGACGCGGACGGCGACGCCCTCACCTACAGCTGGGACTTCGGCGACGGCGGCACATCGACCGCCGCCAACCCCACCTACACCTACCGCAAGAACGGCACCTACACGGCCACCGTCACCGCGAAGGACGCCGGCGGCCGCACCGGCTCCGCATCCGTCCACGTCGTCGTCGGCAACACCGCACCCAAGGTGACCCTCGAACTTCCCGCGGAAGGAGCCCTCTTCGGCTTCGGCGACGAGATCCCCTTCAAGGTGACCGTCACCGACCCCGAAGACGGCACCATCGACTGCGCCAAGGTCAAGGTCACCTACGTCCTCGGCCACGACAGCCACGGCCACCCCATCACCTCCGCCAACGGCTGCACCGGCACCATCAAGACCTCCGCCGACGGAGGCCACGACGACGACGCCAACATATTCGCCGTCTTCGACGCCGAATACACCGACGGCGGAGGCGGCGGCCAGGCCGCCCTCACCACCCACGACCAGGCCAAACTCCAGCCCCGCCACCGCCAGGCCGAACACTTCGACGCCCAGAACGGCGTCGCCGTCATCGACAAGGCCCCGGCGAACGGCGGACGGACCGTCGGCGACATCAACGACGGCGACTGGATCTCCTTCAAGCCCTACAACCTGAGCGGATCCACCAAGCTCACCGCCCGCGTCTCCTCCGGCGGCGCTGGCGGCTTCCTCGAAGTCCGCACCGGATCACCCACCGGCACCCTCCTCGGCTCCGCCCCGGTCCCCGTCACCGGCGGCTGGGAGACCTTCCAGGACATCGACGTACCCCTGCGTAGCGTGCCCCGCAAGACCACCGAACTCTTCCTCGTCTTCAAGGGCGGCGCAGGCGCGCTCTACGACGTCGACGACTTCACCCTCTCGAACAGCCCCGTCGACCGCACCGCCAAGCGGGTCCTCGTCTTCTCCCGCACCGCCGGCTTCCGGCACGACTCCATCGCCTCCGGCATCACCGCACTCAAGGAACTCGGCGCCGGCAGCAACATCACCGTCGACGCCACCGAAGAACCCCGCCAGTTCACCACCAACAACCTCGCCCGCTACGACGCCGTCGTCTTCCTCTCCACCACCGGCGACGTCCTCGACGCCGAACAGCAGACCGCCTTCGAGAACTACGTCTCCACCGGCGGCGGCTACATGGGCATCCACGCCGCCGCCGACACCGAGTACGACTGGGAGTTCTACGGCGGACTCGTCGGCGCCCACTTCGCCTCCCACCCGCAGATCCAGCCCGCCACCGTCCGCGTCGAGGACCACAACCACCCAGCCACCGCCCACATCGACGGCCCCTGGCAGCGCACCGACGAGTGGTACAACTACCGCACCAACCCGCGCGGCCAGGCCCGCGTCCTCGCCACCCTCGACGAGACCACCTACCAGGGCGGCACCATGAAGGGCGACCACCCCATCGCCTGGTGCAAGTCCTACGGCGGCGGCCGCTCCTTCTACACCGGCGGCGGCCACACCAAGGAGTCCTACACCGAAGCCGCCTTCCGACAGCACCTCCTCGGCGGACTGCGCTACGCCGCCGGCCAGGTCACCGCCGACTGCCGGCCCCAGACCGGCTACCGCGACCTCTTCAACGGAGAGACCCGCGAGGGCTGGAAGCAGGCCGGACCCGGCAGCTTCGACGTCACCGACGGCGAACTGCGCTCCGTCGGCGGCATGGGGATGCTCTGGTACCAGGCCAAGGAGTACTCCTCCTACTCCCTCAAGCTCGACTGGAAGGCCGCCGGAGACGACAACTCCGGGATCTTCGTGGGCTTCCCGGCCTCCGACGACCCCTGGTCCGCCGTGAACAACGGCTACGAGATCCAGATCGACGCGACCGACGCCGCCGACCGGACCACCGGAGCCGTCTACGGCTTCAAGTCCGCCGACCTCAAGGCACGCGACGCCGTGCTGCGGCCGCCCGGCCAGTGGAACAGCTACGAGATCCGCGTGCAGGGCGAGCGGCTCCAGGTGTTCCTCAACGGAGTGAAGATCAACGACTTCACCAACACCGACCCGGTCCGCAGCCTGAAGGACGGCCACATCGGCATCCAGAACCACGGCGCCGACGACCAGGTCTCCTTCCGCAACATCCAGCTCAGGGAGCTCGCCCCGTAGAGCTCCCGCACAGCCGGCGGCGGGCGGGGAGGCGCCGTACCCCCCGCCCGCCGTCTCCACCACCGTCCCAGGGAGGCAGGGCCGTGACCACAGGAACACGCACGGGAGCCGGAACGCGCACGGGAGTCTGGTTCATCGGAGCGAGAGGCTCCGTGGCCACCACCGCGGTGGCAGGCTGCGCCGCGACCACGGCCGGCCTGCACCCACCGACCGGCATGGTGACCGAGACCGACCCCTTCACGACCGCGGGCCTGCCACCCCTCGCCTCCCTCGTCTTCGGCGGACACGACACGGCGGCGTGTCCGCTCCCCAAACGAGCCGAGGCACTCACCGCAGCGGGCGTCCTCCCGCACGGCCTCGCCGCCGCCGTCGGCGCCGAACTCGCCGCCGCCGACACGGAGATACGCGCCGGCGGGCCACTGCCCGGCGACACCCGTGAAGAGCGGGAACTCATCACCACTTTCGCCGCAGACATGACAGACTTCCGGAACCGGCTGGCATTGAGACGAGTCATCGTCGTCAATGTGGCCTCTACGGAGCCGGCGTCGGGGGGCGCCGGGCTCCCACCCAGCTCCCTCTACGCGGCCGCCGCCCTGCGCGCCGGCTGCCCCTACGTCAACTTCACCCCCTCCACCGGACTGCGCCACCCCACCCTCACCGCCACCGTCGAAGCGAGCGGCCTTCCCCACGCGGGACGCGACGGCAAGACCGGCCAGACACTCCTGCGCTCCGCCCTCGCCCCGATGTTCCTCCAACGCGCCCTGACCGTACGGGCCTGGTCCGGCACCAACCTCCTCGGCGGCGGCGACGGCGCCGCCCTCGCCGACCCGGCCGCCGCCGCGGCCAAGAACGCCGGCAAGGAACGCGTGCTCGCCGACATCCTCGGCCGAGCCCCGGAAGGCCAGGTCCACATCGACGACGTCCCCGCCCTGGGGGAGTGGAAGACCGCCTGGGACCACATCGCCTTCGACGGCTTCCTCGGCTCCCGCATGACCCTCCAGACCACCTGGCACGGCTGCGACTCCGCCCTCGCCGCGCCCCTGGTGCTCGACCTGGCCCGGCTGACCGCCCGCGCCCACGAGACAGGACTGACGGGCCCCCTGGAGGACCTGGCCTTCTACTTCAAGGACCCGGAGGGCGAGGCCCCCGCCGCGCTGGCCGAACAGTACGCGCGGCTCCTGGCCTTCGGCGCCCGCCTCGGGGAGGCACGGTGAGCGGACGCCTCGCCCCCTGGGCGGAACTGCTGCGCGTCTCCGCCCTGTTCACCGTGCCCGGCGACGCACTCGCGGGCGCGGCGGCCACGGGCCTGCGCCCGAACCGGTCCACTCTGCTGGCCATCGGCTCCTCCCTCTGCCTGTACGAGGCCGGCATGGCCCTCAACGACTGGGCCGACCGCGCCGAGGACGCCGTCGACCGCCCCCACCGCCCGATCCCCTCCGGCCGCATCACTCCCCGAGCGGCCCTCACCGCCTCGGCCGCCCTGACCGCCGCCGGCCTCGGCCTCGCCGCCCGCGCCGGCCGCCCGGCGCTCACGGTCGCCACCGCGCTCGCCGCCACCGTCTGGGCCTACGACCTCCACCTCAAACACACCCCCGCCGGGCCCGCGGCGATGGCGGGGGCACGGGCGCTGGACCTCCTCCTCGGCACGGTCGCGACCTCCACCGGGGGGCCCTCCCCCTCCCCCTCCCCCCACCCTCCCCTCCGCCCCTCCCACCGCCCGCCGAGGGAGGCGCTGCGCTCGGCCGCGCTCCTGGGCGCGCACATCTACGGCGTCACCACGGTCTCCCGGCACGAGGCGCAGGGAGGCTCGACCCGCACCCCGCTGCTGGCCCTCGCCACCACCCTGGCGCTGGCCGCCGAAGCCACCCGCACCGCCAAGGCGCGCCCCCTCGTGACCGCCGTGCTCGCCGCCGCCTACGCCCACACCCCGGCCACCCCGCTGCTCCACGCGGCCCTCAACCCGTCACCTCCCCTCACCCAGCGCTCCGTCGGCGCCGGCATCCGTGCCGTCATCCCCCTCCAGGCCACCCTCGCCGCCCGGGCCGGCGCACCCCGCACCGCACTCGCGCTCCTCTGCCTCACCCCGCTCGCCCGCGCCCTCGCCCGGAAGGTGAGCCCCACATGACCCACCGACCCCGTGGACTCCGCCTCGGCTACGGCACCAACGGCCTCACCGACCTCCGCCTCGACGACGCCCTCGCCCTGCTAGCCGACCTCGGCTACGACGGCGTCGGTCTCACCCTCGACCACATGCACCTGGACCCCCTCGCCCCCGACCTCGCCGCCCGGACCGCCCGACTGGCCCGACGCCTCGGGTCACTCGGCCTCGGAGTCACCGTCGAGACCGGCGCCCGCTACGTCCTCGACCCACGCCGCAAGCACGGACCATCCCTCCTCGACCCGGACCCCGCCGCCCGCGCCGCCCGCACCGACCTCCTCCTCCGAGCCGTCCGCGTCGCCGCCGACCTCGGCGCCCACGCCGTCCACTGCTTCAGCGGCATCACCCCCGCGGCCGCCTCCGAGCCGACCGCCTGGAAGCGCCTCGCCGCATCCCTCACCCCCGTCCTCGAAGCAGCGGACTCCGCCGGCGTCCCCCTGGCCGTCGAACCCGAGCCCGGTCACCTCCTCGCCACCCTCGACGACTTCCACACCCTGCGCGGCCTCCTCGGCGACCCGGACCCCCGCCTCCTCGGCCTCACCCTCGACATCGGCCACTGCCAGTGCCTGGAGTCCGCCTCCCCGGCCGACTGCGTCCGCGCCGCCGCCCCGTGGCTGCACCACGTGCAGATCGAGGACATGCGCCGCGGAGTCCACGAGCACCTCCCGTTCGGCGACGGAGAGATCGATTTCCCGCCCGTCCTCGCGGCGCTCGCCGACCTCACCGCCGCCGGCTACCCGGGCCTGACCGTCGTCGAACTGCCCCGCCACTCCCACGCCGGCCCCGAACTCGCCCGCTCCTCCCTCTCGTTCCTCCGTGACCAGCCCGCCCCTCGGGAGGCCCCGGCATGATGACCGACTCCGCCCGCGCCTGGCTCGACGAGGCCCTCACCGCCGCCGCGGCCCACACCGCCCTCTGGGAGCTGCGCTTCGCGTCCGCCGGCCGGCACTGCGGCCCCGAGCACGCCGACTCCGCCCGCGTCCTCCTCCTCAAGGCGGCCCAAGCCGACACGGACGTCCTCACCCGCCTCTACCACCAAGGCTCCACCGCCGAACGACGCGCCGTCCTCCTCGCCCTCCCCTCACTCGTCACCGGGCCGGATGCCCTGCCTCTGATCGAGGACGCGCTGCGCACCAACGACACCACCCTGTTCTCCGCCGCCCTCGGCCCCTACGCCGCCTCCCATCTCGCCCCGCACTCCTGGCGCCATGCCGTCCTGAAGTGCCTCTTCACCGGCGTCCCCGTCGACGTCGTCGACGGCCTGTCCCACCGGGCCCGCGGCGACCGCGAACTCGCCCGGATGCTCACCGACTACGCCGCCGAACGCACCGCCGCCGACCGCCCCGTTCCCGCCGACCTCCACCGCGTCCTCGCCCTCACCGCCCCCACCGAGGAGTCCTGATGCGCATCTTCGACCCCCACATCCACATGTCCTCGCGCACCACCGACGACTACCGGGCGATGTACGACGCCGGAGTACGCGCCCTGGTCGAGCCCTCCTTCTGGCTCGGCCAGCCCCGCACGTCACCCGCCTCGTTCTTCGACTACTTCGACTCCCTCCTCGGCTGGGAGCCCTTCCGCGCCGCCCAGTACGGCATCGCCCATCACTGCACCCTCGCCCTCAACCCCAAAGAGGCCAACGACCCCCGCTGCACCCCCGTTCTCGACGCCCTGCCCCGCTACCTCGCCAAGGACAACGTCGTCGCCGTCGGCGAGATCGGCTACGACTCCATGACCCCGGCCGAGGACACCGCCCTCGCCGCCCAGCTCCAGCTCGCCGCCGACCACGGCCTGCCCGCCCTCGTCCACACCCCCCACCGCGACAAGCTGGCCGGCCTGCGCCGCACCCTCGACGTCGTCCGCGAGTCCGCGCTCGCACCCGACCGGGTCCTCCTCGACCACCTCAATGAGACCACCGTCAAGGAGGCCGCCGACAGCGGCGCCTGGCTCGGCTTCTCCATCTATCCCGACACGAAGATGGACGAGGACCGCATGGTCGCCGTCCTCAAGGACCACGGGCTCGAGCGCGTCCTCGTGAACTCGGCCGCCGACTGGGGCAAGAGCGATCCGCTCAAGACCCGCAAGGTCGGCGACGCCATGCTCGCCGCCGGATTCTCCGACGACGACGTCGACCAGGTGCTGTGGCGCAACCCCGTCGCCTTCTACGGCCTCAGCGGCCGGCTCCGTCTCGACCCCCCTTCACCCGACACGTCCCACCAGGGCAACTCCATCCTCCGCGGCGGGGAATGAGGCGAGTTCGCCGATGCGCTTCCGCCACCCCGACGGCTCCACCGTCCACCTCGCCTACTGCACCAACGTCCACCCCGCCGAGACCCTCGAAGGCGTCCTCGCCCAGCTGCGCGACCACTGCGAACCCGTCCGCCGGCGCCTCGGCCGCGACCGGCTGGGCATCGGCCTCTGGCTCGCCCGGGACGCCGCCCGCTCCCTGATCACCGACCCGGCCTCCCTGCGCGCACTGCGCGCAGAGATCGACCGCCGCGGCCTCGAGGTCGTCACCCTCAACGGCTTCCCCTACGAGGGGTTCGGCGCCGAAGAGGTCAAGTACCGCGTCTACCAGCCGGACTGGACCCGCCCCGAACGTCTCGCCCACACCACCGACCTGGCCCGTCTCCTCGCAGCCCTCCTTCCCGAAGACATCACCGAGGGCACCGTCTCCACGCTGCCGATCGCCTGGCGCACCCCTTTCGACTCCCAGTCGGCGGACATCGCCCGCACCGCCCTGGCCACCCTCGCCGAACGCCTCGACGCCCTTGAGGAACTCACCGGGAAGTCCGTCCGCATCGGACTCGAACCGGAACCCGGCTGCACCGTCGAGACCACCGCGGACGCGATCGCCCCGCTCACCGCCCTCTCAAGCCCCCGTATCGGCGTCTGCGTCGACACCTGCCATCTCGCCACCTCCTTCGAAGACCCGCAGACCGCCCTGGACGCCCTCGGCTCAGCCGGCATCCCCGTCGTCAAGACCCAGCTCTCCGCCGCACTGCACGCCGAGCACCCCCATCTCCCCGAGGTCCGCGCCGCGCTCGCCGAGTTCGCCGAACCCCGCTTCCTCCATCAGACCCGCACCCGGACCGCCGCCGGCCTCCGCGGCACCGACGACCTGCCCGAAGCCCTCGCGGGCCGCTCGCTCCCCGACGGCGCCCCCTGGCGCGCGCACTTCCACGTCCCCCTCCACGCCCCACCGGCGCCCCCGCTCACCTCCACCCTTCCCGTACTCAGGGCCGCCCTCGCTCTGCTCGTGGGCGGCCCCCGCCCCCGGACCCACCACCTGGAGGTCGAGACCTACACGTGGCAGGCACTTCCGGCCGACCGGCGCCCCCGCACCCGCGCCCGCCTCGCCGACGGCATCGCAGCCGAACTGACCCTGGCCCGTGACCTGTTGACCGACCTCGGCCTCAAGGAACTCCCATGACCAGCCCCCGGAGCGACACCCGACCCACCCCCCTCCTGGTCCTCGACGTCGTCGGTCTCACCCCCCGCCTCCTGGAGCACATGCCCCACCTCCAGGCTCTCGGCCGGACCGGATCGCAAGCCTTCCTCTCCACCGTCCTGCCGGCCGTCACCTGCACCGCCCAGTCCACCTTCCTCACCGGCACCCTCCCCTCCGAACACGGCATCGTCGCCAACGGCTGGTACTTCCGCGAACTCGGCGACGTCCTCCTCTGGCGCCAGCACAACGGCCTCGTCTCCGGCGACAAACTCTGGGACGCCGCCCGACGCGCCCACCCCGGCTACATCGTGGCCAACATCTGCTGGTGGTACGCCATGGGCGCGGACACCGACATCACCGTCACCCCCCGTCCCGTCTACTACGCCGACGGCCGCAAGGAACCCGACTGCTACACCCGGCCCCCGGCCCTCCACGACGAACTCACGGACGAGCTCGGCACCTTCCCCCTCTTCCACTTCTGGGGCCCGGGCGCGGACCTGGTCTCCAGCAGGTGGATCATCGACGCCACCCGCCACATCCTGCGCACCCGCCGCCCCGACCTCGCCCTCTGCTACGTCCCGCACCTCGACTTCGACCTCCAGCGGTACGGCCCCGACGACCCGCGGTCCTTCCGCGCCGCCGCCGAACTCGACACCGCCCTCGCCCCCCTCCTCGACGACGCCCGCGCGGAAGGCCGGACGGTCGTCGCCCTCTCCGAGTACGGCATCACCCGCGTGAACCGGCCCGTCGACATCAACCGGGCCCTGCGCCGAGCCGGCCTCCTCGAGGTCCACACCCAGGACGGCATGGAGTACCTCGACCCGATGGCCTCCCGGGCCTTCGCGGTCGCCGATCATCAACTCGCCCATGTCTACGTCCGGCGTCCCGAAGACCTCGATGTCGTCCGGGAGACCCTCGCCGGACTGCCCGGCATCGAGCGGCTCCTCGACGACGAGGGCAAGAAGGAGCACGGCCTCGACCATCCCCGCTCCGGGGAGCTCGTCGCCCTCGCCGAACCCGACGCATGGTTCACGTACTACTACTGGCTCGACGACGCGATGGCACCGGACTTCGCGCAGCTCGTCGAGATCCACCGCAAACCCGGCTACGACCCCGTCGAGCTGTTCATGGACCCGCTCGACCCGTACGTACGGATCAAGGCGGCGAAGGCGATCGCCCGCAAGAAGCTCGGCATGCGCTACCGGCTGGCGGTGGTCCCCCTCGACCCCTCACCTATTCGCGGCAGCCATGGCCGCCTCCCCACGAGCGATGACGAAGGTCCGCTCATTCTGTGCTCCACCCCCCGCGCTGTAAGCGGCCGCGTCGCGGCCACCGATGTGAAGTCCCTCTTGCTCCAGCTGGCCGGTCTTCACTGACCGGACTCCAGTGAAGCAGACCCGTCCGACAACAAGGAGTTATCCACAGATGAGCCGCACCCGCCGCACCCCCGCCGACCCGGAGCTCACCCACAAGCTCAGCAGACGGAACATGCTGGGCGTCGCCGCCGGCGCCACCGCCGCGGCCCTCCTCGGCGCGACCGCCCCCACCGCCGCGGCCGCGGAAGCCGGCCCCGCCACCCCCGGGCCCGCGCCGGGGCGCCCGCCCGGGCGCCCCCCCCGGCCCCCCCCCCACGGCGCTGGGAGCCTCAGCCCA
>NZ_JBHTTQ010000015.1:0-115885 GCF_042794475.1 Streptomyces sp. NPDC056527 | reverse complement strand
GCACCCGAAGCGGGTGCCGCGCCCTTCGCCGTGTCCGGCGCTCTCAGTCCTGGAAAGCCTCGGCGTGGCCCTTGGCCAGGTGCAGGTACATCTCCGCGTTGAGGCGGATACCGGCCTGCTCCTCCTCCGTCAGCGGGCGCCGGACCTTCGCCGGGACGCCCGCGACCAGCGAACCCGGCGGGATCTCCATCCCCTGGGGGACGAGCGCCTGTGCGGCGACGAGCGAACCGGCGCCGATGCGGGCGCCGTTCAGGATCGTGGCGCCCATGCCGACCAGGACGTCGTCCTCGATCGTGCAGCCGTGGACGGTCGCGTTGTGGCCGACCGTCACGCGGTCGCCGATCGTGACCGGGAAGCCGGGATCGACATGGACCGTGCAGTTGTCCTGGATGTTGGAGTCCTCGCCGACGACGACCGGCCCGCAGTCCGCCCGGAGCACCGCGTGGTACCAGACGCTCGCTCGGGCGCCGAGCGTGACCTCGCCGAGCACGACGGAGGTCGGCGCGGTGAAGGCGGTCGGATCGACCTGCGGCTCCTTGCCGCCCACGCCCTTGATCAACGCCTCTGTCATCGTTCGCTCCTGATCCTTCGTCGTTGCGTCACGCCCTGCGGGGCAATCTAGCCCCCGCCTCATGACGGACATCACAGGGCACCCCCGTGATCAGGTACGACGGCGAGGACTACCGTGTCCGGGTGCCCAGGAACAGAAACACGTTCTCCTCTCTCGCCGCCTGGCGGCGCCGGGTCCTCGCCCGTGCCGTGCAGGGCGGATGGCGCTGGGTGCAACAGGCCGGTTCCGTGACCGCCGAGAGCCCCGGGCGGCTGCGCTTCCGCCGGCTCGGCGCGGGCACCCGACTCGCCTTCCCGCAGGGCACCGTCTTCGGCGAGCAGTGGATCGAGATCGGCGAGTGCTGCATCATCGCCGAGCAGGTCACGCTGACCGCCGGCATGTTGCCGGGGCTCGACCTCGGCCCGGACACGGTCCTCACCCTGGGGAACGGTGTCGTCCTGGGACGCGGCAGCCATGTCATCGCGGACACGACGGTGACGATCGGCTCGGACACGTACTGCGGTCCGTACGTCTACATCACCTCGACCAACCACAGCTACGACGATCCGGACGAGCCGGTCGGCAGGCAGTGGCCGCGCTCCGAGCCGGTCGAGATCGGGCCGGGCTGCTGGCTGGGCACGGGCGCGGTGATCCTGCCGGGTGCCAAGCTCGGCAGGAACGTGGTGGTCGCGGCGGGCGCGGTCGTACGGGGCGAGGTCCCGGACCACGCGGTGGTGGCCGGCGCGCCGGCCAAGGTCGTGCGCAGCTGGGACCCGGAGCTGGGCTGGCAGCCGCCGCTGCGGACGCCGGCGCCGGTGCCGATCCCGGAGGGCGTGACGCACGAGCAGCTCGCCGCGCTGGCGGCATGGGACCTCGCGGAGGGCTGAGGCCGCGCGGCCGAGAGGCTGCTCGACCGGTCCGGGCGCCCGGCGGAGGTCCCCTCGTCAGCCGGTCGCGAGCAGCACCGTGCCGACCAGGGCGAGGCCCGCACCCGCCGCCTGTACGGCCCGCAGCCGTTCCTTGAGCACCCCGCGCGCGGCCAGCGCCGTCACCACCGGGTAGAGGTTGGCCAGGACGGCGGCGACGGTGACCGGACCGTTCTGCGCCGCGATCGAGTACGTGCCGTTGGCGGCGACGTCCGCGAGGCCGACGAAGGCGAGCGCCGGCAAGGCCGCCCGGACGACCTTCATCCCCTCGCCGCCCTCGGGCAGCGCCCGGCCGCCCCGCTTCACCGAGACGTAGAGCGCACCGCCGCCCACCACCACGTTGGTGACCCGCTGGACGAACAGTGCGAGGAAGAGGCCGGTGAGGGTCGTGGACGCCTCCGCGATCAGGGCCATCACCGAGCCGAAACCGAAGGCCGCCACCAGGGTGAGAAGCACCGCCTGCCGCTGCACGGGAGCGCCGCGCAGCTCCGGTCCGCCGGCCAGGACGATGCCCACGACCGCCACGCCGATCCCGGCGAACTGGAGCAGTCCCGGCCGGTCGCCGATGAGCAGGCCCACCGACACGGGCACGACGACGCCGAGCGAGCCGAGCGGGGAGACCACGCCCATCGGACCGAGCGCCAGGGCCTTGTAGAACGAGAGCATGGCCACCGGGCCGACCACACCCGCGGCGACCGCGTACCAGAGCTCGGGGCCGGTCTCGCTCCACGCGCCGGTGGCGATCACGATGGCGCCGAGAACCACGACCGCGATGGTCTGCGAGGCGACGACGACCGTCAGGGCGGGCATGCGCCGGGTCAGCAAGCCGCCGCCGAAATCGGCCAGGCCCCAGAGCAGGGCGGTGGCCAGGGCGAACAGCGCGGTCATGGAATCCTCGCAGGGTGGTGGTCTCGCAGTACAGTGCGGTGTACAGCTGAGTACACCGCGATAGACCACACGGTAGTTCAGTCTGTTGAACTCTGTCATCCAAAATATTGGACGGAATGTGTCGGACCTCGATCAGCTCACGCAGTCGCTCGCGCGGAATCTGAAGCGGTGGCGCAATGAGCGCGGTTTCACGCTGGACGCCCTCGCCGCACGCGCCGGGGTCAGCCGCGGCATGATCATCCAGATCGAGCAGGCCCGCACCAACCCCAGCGTCGGCACCACGGTGAAGCTGGCGGACGCGCTCGGTATCTCGATCACGACCCTCCTCGACTACGAGCAGGGCCCGCACGTCCGCCTCGTCCCGCCCGAGCAGGCCGTCCGCATGTGGTCCACGTCCACGGGCAGCCACACCAAGCTCCTCGTCGGCACCGAGGCGCGCGGCCCGCTGGAGCTCTGGTCCTGGACGCTGATGCCCGGCGACGGCAGCGCCTCCGACCCGCACCCCGACGGCACCACCGAACTGCTCCACGTCACGGAGGGCGAACTCACCCTCGTCGTCGAGGGCGAGGAGCACCGGATCCCGGCCGGCACCTCCGCCGTCTTCGAGGCCAACGTGCCGCACGCCTACCGCAACGACGGCACGGAGAAGGCCGAGATGACCATGGCCGTCTCCATCCCGCCCGCACGCTGAGACGACCGAACCCGGGGAACCGGCGGCTTGTTAGCGTGATGCCCATGCGCGCACCCATCGGAGACTTCGACAACGCCGTTCCCGCCCCCGAGTGCCTCGACCTGCTCACGGAGCCCGTCGCCGCCGCCGTCCGCGCCTGGCGGGGCGCCGTCCCGGCCGACCAGCTGCTGTACGTGGACACCGACCCGGAGATCGCCGACACGGCCGTCTTCGTCGAGCACCACGGGCCGCAGCTGCTCGACCAGTCCGCGAACTGCGTGATCGTCGCCGGGAAGCGCGGCGAGGAGACCACCCTGGCCGCCTGCGTGGTGCGCTCGGCCACCCGCGTCGACGTCAACGGAGTCGTCCGTAAGCACCTGGGCTCGCGCAAGGCGCGGTTCGCGGCGATGGAGACCGCGACCGGCGAGAGCGGCATGGAGTACGGCGGCATCACCCCGATCGGACTCCCCGCCGACTGGCCGGTCCTCGTCGACGCCGCCGTCGTCGACACCGAATGGGTCCTCATCGGCAGCGGACGACGGCGCGGCAAGCTCATCGTGCCGGGCAAGGCCTTCGCCCAACTCCCCGGCGCCGTCGTCCTGGAGGGCCTCGGCGTCAGCTGAGGCGCGGGATCTCGATCGCGGGGCAGCGGTCCATGACCATGTCGAGGCCAGCCTCGCGGGTCCGGTCGTACGCCGCCTCGTCGATCACGCCCAGCTGGAACCACACGGCCTTGGCGCCGATGGCGGCCGCCTCGTCCGCGATCTGTCCCGCGTGCTCGCTGTTGACGAACACGTCCACCACGTCGACCGGGAACGGGATGTCGGCGAGCGAGGCGTAGCCCCGCTCGCCGTGCACCGTCTCGGCCTTCGGGTGGACGGGCACGATCCGCTTGCCGAAGCGCTGCAGCACCGCGGCCACGCCGTACGCCGCGCGCGCCTGGTTCGAGGACAGGCCCACGACCGCCCAGGTGTCGCCCGTCGCGGTCAGGATCTTCCGTACGGTGTCCGACTCGGTGGTCGCGGTCTCGACGCTCATCTGCTGCCTCCCGTGGCTCGTCGCTGTCCAGAACGAGTCACGGGCCCCCGTGATTCCCGCCGGAGCGCTCAGGTGTCCCAGGCCCGGCGTTCGTCCTCGCGAGGGGACTCGACCAGCGCCGGGGCGCCGGGGCCGAAGGTCATCACCGGCCGGGACGGGTCCCAGGGGCGCCACCCCGCGTCGCCGGTCGCCGCGAACCGCGCCCAGGCCCCGTGCATCGCCGCCGCCAGCTCCCTCGGCGCGTCCGGGCCGGTCAGAGCCGTCGCTTCGGGCCGGTCCAGGGTGTCGAAGACGAAGGCGATCTCCAGGGCGTGACAGGCACCGAGACCCATGACCGGGGAACGCCAGCCGAACTCGTACACGAAGGTCGAGCCGGGACCCGCCGTCCGGGCGTCCGCGACTCGGTTCAGCGGCACACGCAGCAGCTTGTCCGTCGCGAGCGCGCCCAGCAGCTCGCCCGGCGTCTCCCCGGGCCGGTTCGCCCGGTACGCGCGCGTGGTCCGCGCCGGCACCTCGGCCTTCCACAACGCCACCCGCAGCGCGAGGCGGCTCAGCCGCACGGTCAGACGGCTGGGCACGAACCAGAGGCGGTACTCCTCGGTGTTGGTCCCCATGAGGAGGTCGACGTCCGCCGACGCTCCGTCGCGCAGTGCCTCGGCCGGGTCGCGGGGGAGCACCTCGCCGTCGACGGCGATCTGGAAGGAGTGCCCACCGGTCAGCGGCGAGCCCTTCCCCGTCACCGCGGTCTGCGCGTCGAGGAGCCGTTCACGGGGTACGGCGGACAGCGCACGCGCCGTCGCCTCGACGCCCAGGTGCGAGGCGACGGCCCGCGTCGTCCGGCGGGCCCGTTCGAGCGGCAGCGCGGTCGGCGCCCCGCTCTGGAGCACGGCGCGCCGGAACAGACCCTTGGCGAGCGGGGAGGCGAGCAGAGCGGCGATCGAGATCGCCCCCGCCGACTCGCCGAAGACCGTCACCCGCTCCGGGTCGCCACCGAAGGCGGCGATGTTGTCCCGTACCCAGGTCAGCGCGGCCAGCTGGTCACGCAGCCCGAGATTGGCCGGGGCGTCCGGGAACACCCCGAACCCCTCGATGCCGAGCCGGTAGTTGAGCGAGACGAGCACGACACCGTCCCGGGCGAACGCCGCCCCGTCGTAGACGGGGACGGACGACGAGCCGTGGACGAGCGAACCGCCGTGGATCCAGACCATGACCGCCCGGCTTCCGGTCCCGTCCTCCCAGGGAGCCCAGACGTTGAGGTTGAGACAGTCCTCGCCCTCGACCTCGGGATCCGGGAGCAGCGCGTCCAGGGGCGCGGGGTACGGGCGCTTGGGCGCCGTCGCCCCGAAGGCGACCGCCTCGCGCACACCGTCCCAGGGCTCGACGGCCTCGGGCGCCCGGAAGCGCAGCGGACCCACCGGGGCCTTGGCGTACGGGACACCGAGGAACGAGGCCACACCCCTTTCCAGGGAGCCCCGCAGGACACCGTCACACGTGGTCACCAGCGGACCGGGAACGTCGGACATCGGTTCAGCCCCCTCCTCGGCGCGGCGCGCCGTGCTCAGACCGCGGACACCAGCGCCCGCTTCAGGACCTTGCCCGTCGGTCCGAGCGGGAGCTCGTCGACGAACCGGACCACGCGCGGGTACTTGTGACGACCGAGACGCTCCTTCGACCATGCGACGAGCTCCTCGGCCGTGACCTCGCCGGCGCCGGCGCGCCGCACGACCACCGCGCAGACCTCTTCACCCTTAGCGTCGTCGGGGACGCCGATCACCGCGACCTCGGAGACGGCCGGGTGGCGGACCAGGACCTCCTCGACCTCACGCGGATAGATGTTGAAGCCGCCCCGGATCACGAGGTCCTTCTTGCGGTCCACGATGCTCAGGAACCCGTCCTCGTCACGGACCCCGAGGTCGCCCGTGCGGAACCAGCCGTCGACGACCGCCGCCGCCGTCGCCTCCGGGTCGTCGAGATACCCCGCGAAGACGTTGTGCCCGCGCACCACCACCTCGCCGATCTCGCCGTCCGCGAGCAACCGGACCTCGTGGTCCACGGCCGCGTCCGCGATCCCTATCTCGACACCCCAGACGGGATGCCCGACCGTCCCGGGACGCCGCCCGATGTGCGGCTGGTTGAAGGTGGCGACCGGCGAGGTCTCGGTGAGGCCGTACCCCTCCAGGACCTGGGTCGAGAACGTCTCCTCGAACCGTTCCAGCACGGCCACCGGGAGCGCCGCGCCGCCCGAGACCGCGGCGCGCAGCTCCACCGGCCTGGAGCCCGACACAGCGGCCGCCTCCACCAGGGCGTGGTACATCGTCGGAACGCCCATGAAGACGGTGACCCCCTCGCCGGCCAGCAGGTCCAGCGCGGCGGGCCCGCTGAACCGGGGCATCAGGACCAGCGTGGCCCCGGCCCGCAGCGTCCCGTTCATGGCGCAGGTCTGCCCGTAGCTGTGGAACAGCGGCAGACAGCCGAGCACCACGTCCTCCGCGCCGAGACCCAGCAGGTCCTGCGAGGTCACGGAGGCGTTCAGCACGATGTTGAGGTGCGTGAGCCGGGCGCCCTTGGGCCGGCCCGTCGTCCCGCTCGTGTAGAGGATCACGGCCGTGTCGGAGGGCTCGGCCGGCTCGGCGGCCCGCAGCGGCTCCGCCGCCGAAGGGGCGCCGCGCAGTGCGCGCACCCCGGCGGCCCGCGCCGCCTCCTCGGCCACCGGCCACAGCGGGCCCCCGCTGACGATCGCGACCGCCTTGCTGTGCTCCAGGACGTACTGGACCTCCTCGGCCACCAGCAGCGCATGCACGGGCACGACGGTCGCGCCCGCCGCCAGCGCGCCGTAGTACACCCGCAGGAACTCCGTGGTGTTCGGCAGGAGGACGGCGATCCGGTCGCCCGGCTTCACCCCCGCGGCGCGCAGCCCGGCGGCGCAGCGGAGCGCCTCGCCCCACAGCTCCCCGTACGTCAGCCGGGCCGCGCCCTCCACCACCGCGATCCGGTCCGGGAAGTGGCGGGCGGACTCGCCCAGGACGTTGGCGACGCTCAGTGACATGACACGCTCCGGGAAACACGGCGTTGACAATCGCTTGACACGAGACAGAATCCGTCGCCGCGCCGGTCCCGCACCATGTGCATCTGCCCACCATGTGGCCGACAGGGCTGGGCAGTGGCCCCCTGCGGCCGTCCGGGGCGTGGCATTCGCCAAATTCCGGCGTTACGGTGCGGCCATGACGTACGGCCCCCCGACGCCTCCCGGCAGGACGCCCCGCTCCACGACGCCCGGAGACGCGGCGCGCGGCTCGACGCCGTCCGGCTCGACGGGGCGTGGCTCCTCGGGCGCGCACGCCCCCGTCGGCTCCGCCACCGGCGCGCTGCGCCGTACCCTCGCCACCGGGCTGATCGGCGACATCGACCGCCTCACCGACCGGGCCGTCGACGACATCCGCGCCCACAGCGGTACGTACGCCTCCGGAACCCCCGTCACGCGCGAGGAGCTGTGGAGGTTCGTCCGCGACAACCTGCTGCGCGCCCTGGAGGACTTCGGCGGGCTGGCCCCCACCGGCGGCGACTTCGACGACGCGGCCCGCGCGACCGGTCGCCGCCGGGCCGAGCAGAACGTGCCGCTCGACACCGTTCTGCGGGCGTACCGCAGGGGCGGCCGCATCCTGTGGCAGGTGATGGCCGAGCATCTGCGGACCAGGCCGAGCCGGGACTCCGACAGCCGCGACACCGAGCTCGACGTCGCGGGCGCGGTCTGGGAGACCATCGACCGCTACTCGGTCGTCATGTCCGACGCGTACCGCCTCACCCAGCTGGAGATGCAGAGCCGCCAGGACACCCGGCGGGTCGCCCTCTTCGAGGCCCTCCTCGACGGGCGCGCGGACGACCCGGCCGTCGCGGCGGCCGCCTCCGCGGCGCTCGGGGTGCCGCAGCAGGACCGGTACGTCGTCGTGGTGGCCGCCCAGGACCCGGCCGCCCCGCCCCACCCGGCACCCGTGCTCGAAGCCCATGGCATGTGGTCCTTCTGGCGCCCCCGCGGCGGCCGCTACGCCGGCATCGTCCGGCTGCCGCGCGGCGCGGACGCCACCGGCACCCTGCTCGATCTGCTCCGGCACCGTACGGGCGCGACCGCCGGGATCTCCCCGGAGTTCGACCGGCTCGCGCGGGCCGGCCGGGCCCTCCGACTGGCCGAGGAGACCCTCCGTACCCTTCCCGCGGGCAGCGGCGAGGCGGCGGCGTTCGACGACCGGCTCGCAGAGGTGCTGCTCAGCGGCCGGGGAGACATCGCCGATCGGATCGTCACCGTCCATCTCGGACCGGTCCTGGCCACCGGCGGCGAACGCGCCGCCCTCCTCGAGACCCTCCGGGTCTGGCTGGACAACGGCTGCTCGGCCGCGCGGGCCGCCGAGCAGCTCTACTGCCACCGCAACACGGTCCTCAACCGCATCAGCCGTATCTCCGAGCTCACCGGCCGTTCCAGCGAGTCGGGGGACACCCGCCTCGGCTGGTCCCTGGCCCTCCGGGCGCTGCCCCTGGCCGGCCTCGGCGAGCAGCCCGACGCCGGCGAGCTCGGTGACTTCGGCGACATCGGCGCCGAGCCCGAGCGGGCGCCGGGGGACTGAGGGCGGGAGCGCGGTCACGGGCGCATAGGGTGGCGGGATGCAGGAGCAGTACCGCACCCTCGCCCGCGAGGGTGTGCACGAGACCGAGATCAACCGTTCGCGCTTCATCTGTGCGCTGGCACCCGTGGCGACCGAGCAGGAGGCGCAGGAGTTCGTCGCGCGCATCCGCAAGGAGCACCCGACCGCCACGCACAACTGCTTCGCATATGTCGTCGGTGCCGACGCGGCCGTCCAGAAGGCGAGCGACGACGGTGAACCCGGCGGCACGGCGGGCGTGCCGATGCTCCAGATGCTCATGCGGCGTGAGGTGCGGTACGTCGCCGCCGTCGTGACCCGCTACTACGGCGGGGTGAAGCTCGGCGCGGGCGGCCTGATCAGGGCGTACGGCGGCGTGGTCGGCGAGGCCCTGGACGCGCTCGGCACGATCACCCGGCAGCGCTTCCGCCTCGCCACCGTCACCGTCGACCACCAGCGCGCGGGCAAGCTCGAGAACGATCTGCGGGCGACGGGGCGTGCGGTCCGTGAGGTGGCCTACGCCGAGGGCGTCACGATCGAGATCGGTCTGCCGGACGCGGACGTGGCGGAGTTCCGGGCCTGGCTCGCGGACGCGACGGCCGGCACCGCCACGCTGGAGCTCGGCGGCGAGGCGTACGGCGATGCCTGAGCGCGTTCCGCCCCGCGGGCACCCGTCCGCTGCCCCGGTGACGGCCGACGTCCCCGGGATTCCCGAAGCCCCGGCCGATGTCCGACCCCACCGATACGCTCCTGGATCATGAGATTCCTGCATACGTCGGACTGGCACCTGGGACGGTCGTTCCACCGAGTCGGCCTGCTCGACGCCCAGCGCGCGTTCCTCGACCACCTGGTGGCCACGGTGCGCGAGCGCGACGTGGACGCGGTTCTCGTCGCCGGGGATGTCTACGACCGGGCCGTGCCGCCGCTCTCCGCCGTCGAGCTCTTCGACACCGCGCTGCACCGGCTCGCCGAGGCCGGAGTGCCGACCGTCATGATCTCCGGGAACCACGACTCCGCGCGCCGCCTCGGGGTCGGCGCCGGACTCATCGAGCGCGCCGGAATCCATCTGCGGACGGATCCGGCCGGCGTCGGCACGCCCGTCGTGCTCACCGACGCCCACGGAGACGTGGCCCTGTACGGCCTGCCCTACCTGGAACCGGCCCTGGTCCGCGAGCAGTTCGGCGCCGCCAGGGCCGGGCACGAGGCGGTCCTCGGCGCCGCCATGGACCGCGTCCGCGCGGACCTCGCCCGGCGGCCGGCCTCCACCCGCTCCGTGGTCCTCGCCCATGCCTTCGTCGCGGGCGGCGAACCGAGCGACAGCGAACGGGACATCACCGTCGGCGGTGTCGCCGCCGTCCCCGCCGGGGTCTTCGACGGCGTCGACTACGTGGCCCTCGGCCATCTGCACGGCAGCCAGACCGTCACCCCGCGCGTGCGCTACTCCGGCTCACCGCTCGCGTACTCCTTCTCCGAGGCCGACCACCGCAAGACCATGTGGCTGATCGACCTCGGACCGGAGGGCGGGATCGAGGCCGCCGAGCGGGTCGACTGCCCGGTGCCCCGCCCCCTCGCCCGGATCAGGGGACACCTGGACGACCTGCTGGCCGACCCCGCCCTCGTACGGCACGAGCGGTCCTGGGTCGAGGCGACCCTCACGGACCCCGTACGGCCCGCCGAGCCCATGGCCCGGCTCACCGAACGCTTCCCGCACACCCTGAACCTGGTCTTCGAGCCCGAGCGCACCGAGGGCGACCCCTCCGCCTCGTACGCACAGCGGCTGCGCGACCGCAGCGACCAGCAGATCGCGGAGGACTTCGTGGCCCATGTGCGCGGCGGCGCGGGACCGGACGGCGCCGAACGGACCGTGCTGTACGGCGCGTTCGACGACGTACGGGTGGACGCGGCGGAGCGCGAGGTGGGCGCCCGGTGAGACTGCACCGCCTCGCCGTCACCGCCTTCGGGCCCTTCGGCACCACCCAGGAGATCGACTTCGACGCCCTGTCCTCCGCGGGGCTCTTCCTGCTCCACGGACCGACCGGCGCGGGCAAGACCTCCGTCCTCGACGCCGTCTGCTACGCCCTGTACGGGGCGGTGCCCGGCGCGCGACAGTCCCCCGGAGCCTCGCTCCGCAGCGACCACGCCCCGACCGGCACGTACACCGAGGTCGCACTCGAACTGACCGTGGGGGAGCGGCGGTTGGAGATCACCCGGCGCCCGGCCCAGCCGCGCCCCAAGAAGCGCGGCGGCGGCTTCACCACCGAGAAGGCGCAGAGCTGGCTGCGGGAGTACGACGCCGGCACGGCGGAGTGGACCGGGCTCAGCCGCTCCCACCAGGAGATCGGCGAGGAGATCACCCAGCTCGTCGGCATGAGCCGCGAGCAGTTCTGCCAGGTCGTCCTCCTTCCGCAGGGCGACTTCGCGCGCTTCCTGCGCGCCGACGCCGAGGCCCGCGGCAAGCTGCTCGGGCGGCTCTTCGACACCCGCCGGTTCGCGGCCGTCGAGGAGCGCCTCGCCGAACTGCGGCGCGCCGCCGAGCAGCAGGTACGGGAGGGGGACGAGCGGCTGCTCGCGCTTTCCCACCGGATGGCGCAGGAGACGGGCGAGGCCGTGGTCGAGGAGCGGCCCGGCGAGCCCGGACTCGCCGAGGCCGTCCAGACCCGGGCGGCCGTGGCCCGGTCCGAGGCGCGCGAGGCGCTCGACATCGCCGACTCCGCCGTTTCGGCGGCCGAGTCGCGCCAGACGGCCGCCCGCCACGCGCGCGACACGGAACGGGACCTGGCGGCCCGTCAGGCGCGGCACGCCGAGGCGCGGCGACGGCAGCGGGAGCTGGAGGAACGCCGGCCCGAGCGGGACC
Organism: Streptomyces sp. NPDC056527; assembly: GCF_042794475.1. Classification (NCBI taxonomy): domain Bacteria; kingdom Bacillati; phylum Actinomycetota; class Actinomycetes; order Kitasatosporales; family Streptomycetaceae; genus Streptomyces; species Streptomyces sp. NPDC056527. Next base: position 104,328 of record NZ_JBHTTQ010000015.1, on the reverse strand, counting down.
TGTGGGAGACGGCACTCGAGCGCGCCCGCAAGGCCGACCGCGTGGCGCCCGCCCTCGGCCTGCGGGCCGACGCGGAGCGCGAGCACACGACGGCGGGCGCCGCCCGCGAGCAGAGCCGCGGCAGGCTGCCCGCCGACCTGGCCGACGCGGGCGCGGAGCAGCTGTCCGCCCTGGAGCGACGGCTGCGCGAGGAGCTCGGCGGTCTCGAGTCCGCACGGCGGGCCGAGCGGCGCAGCACCGAGATCACCCAGGAACGAGCGGTGCTGGAGCGCCAGGCCCGCGCCGACGAGGAGATCCTCCAGGAGGCGGGCGGCTGGCTCGCCGGCTGGGAGACGCGGCGGGCGGAGCTGTCGGCACACATCGAGTCGGCCCAGGATGCCGCCGCCCGCGCGGAGCACCTCGCGGGCCGCCTCGAACCCGCCCGCCGCAGGCTCTCGGCGGCCCGCCGCCGAGACGACCTCGCGGAGCGGACGAACGTCGCCGAGGCCCGGCTGACGGCCGCCCGCGAGGGCCGCAACGCGGCCCACGAGGCCTGGCTCGACGTCAAGTCCCGGCGTCTGCAAGGCATCGCGGCCGAACTGGCCGCCGCTCTGACGCCCGGCGCGCCCTGCCAGGTGTGCGGCTCGGCCGACCACCCGGCCCCCGCCCGCACCGGCGCCGACCACGTCGACCGCACCGCGGAGGACGCTGCCTACGCCGCCTTCACGGGCGCGGAGGAGACCAGGACCACGGCCGAACGCGAGCTCGCGGTCACCCGCGAATCCTGGTCCGCGGCCCGCGCGGAGGTCCTGACGGGCCCCGCTCCCGTGATCCCGACGCAGGGCCGCACGCCGTCCGCCGCGCCCGCCGACGACGAGCCGGACACGGAGGCCCCGACGGGACGCGCCCGCGCAACCCTGGGGCCGGGCCGCCCGCCCGCCGACGACGAGCCGTCGCCCCTGTCCGCCTCCGTCGGTCAGGGGCCGAGCGAGACGGCGGCCGATCGCCAGGGCGGCGCGACACAGGGTGAGTTCGCCGCCGCGGGCCGCGCGGCCCGCGGCGCCCGCGAGAGCGCCGCTCCCGTGGCCCGAGGGCCGGTGCCCGCGGAGCTCGTGGACGAGCCGACCGTCGTCGAACTGGCCCACCAGGTCGAGGAGTTGACGGGACAGCACGCCGAGGCGCATGCGCTTGCCGCCCAGACGCACGGGGCGCGCGAGGCGCTCGCGCGGGCCGAGCGGGAGCACGAGAGCCGGGTCGGCGCGCAGCGGGACGCCGAGCGGCGGGTGGCCGGGCGGACCTCGCAGCGTGAGGCGCTCGACCGCGAGCAGACCGTCCTGGACGCCGAACTGGCCAGGGGCCGCGGCGAGTCCGGGAGCGTCGCCGAGCACGCCTCGCGACTGGAGCAGAAGATCGCCATCCTCATCGACGCGGCCGAGACCGTCCGTGCCGCGGGCCTCGCCTCCCAGCGGCTCAAGGAGGCCGACGACCGGCTCGCCGACGCCGCGTTCCGCGCCGGTTTCGACACCCCCGCCCAGGCGGCCGGCGCGATCCTGGAGGACGGGGAGCGCCGCGCTCTCCAGCAGCGGCTCGACACCTGGCAGGCGGAGGCCGCCGCCGTCGCCGACCGGCTCGCCGAGCCCGAGACGAGGGCCGCCGCCGACCGTCCGCCCGCCGACCCGGCGAGCGCCGAGGCCGCGCACACCTCGGCCGAACGTGCCCTGCGGGACGCCACGTCGGCCCTCGCGGGCGTACGCGACCGGTGCACCGAGCTGGCCCGGCTCTCCCGCCAGGCCGACACCGAGGTCCGCCGGCTCGGACCGCTCCGCGAGGAGTACGAACGCGTCGCGCGGCTCGCCGGACTCACCGCCGGCACCTCGGCCGAGAACGAACGGAGGATGCGCCTGGAGTCGTACGTGCTGGCCGCCCGGCTCGAGCAGGTCGCGGCCGCCGCCACCGCCCGCCTCCAGCGCATGTCGTCCGGCCGCTACACCCTGGTCCACTCCGACGCCCGCACCGGCGGCAAACGCGCGGGACTTGGCCTCCATGTGGTCGACGCCTGGACGGGCAACGAGAGGGACACCTCCACCCTCTCCGGCGGCGAGACCTTCTTCGCCTCCCTGGCGCTCGCGCTCGGCCTCGCCGACGTCGTCACCGACGAGGCCGGCGGCGTCCGGCTCGACACCCTCTTCATCGACGAGGGCTTCGGCAGCCTGGACGACCAGACCCTCGACGAGGTGCTCGACGTCCTCGACTCCCTGCGCGAACGGGACCGCAGCGTCGGCATCGTCAGCCACGTCGCCGATCTGCGCCGCCGCATCCCGGCCCAGCTGGAGGTGGTCAAGGAGCGCAACGGCTCGGCCGTGAAGCTCCGTACGGGAGGCGGCCTCAGCGGCTGATCGGGCGCCGGGGGAGAGGTGAGGAGTAGACGACGTTCGTCGTCACCGAGCCGAGCGTGGCGATCTTCCCGGAGACCTCCTCCAGGTGCCTCATGGACCGGGCCGCGACCTTGATCACGAAGCAGTCGTCGCCGGTCACATGGTGTGCCTCCAGGATCTCGGGGGTGGTCCCGACGAGATCGTGGAAGGGCTTGTAGTTGCCGTTGGGGTAGCGCAGACGGACGAAGGCCAGGATCGGCAGCCCGAGCCGCTCCTGGTCCACCACCGCCGTGTACCCGGCGATCACGCCGGCCTCCTCCAGCCTGCGCACCCGCTCGGTCACCGCGGACGCGGACATGGACACGGCCCGCGCCAGCTCGGCGAAGCTGGCCCTGCCCTCGGTCTGCAGGGCCTCGAGGATGCGCCAGTCGGTGGCGTCCGCTGAATATCCGCTCATGAACGACATGTAGCAGGGGAATCCCCGGGCGATCAAGGAACGCCCGGGGATTCTCACCGTACGAAACGGGCAACGGGCCGGATTCCCCCCGGCCCACCGCCCGACGATCCTCCTGACTCGTGACCGGAGCGGTCAGAGGCGCGAGATCTCGTCCACGAGGTCGTCGAGGCCCAGGGGGCCCTGGGACAGCGCCGCCATGTGCCAGGCCTTCGCGTCGAACGCGTCGCCGTGCGCCGCCTGTGCGTTGGCGCGGCCCAGCAGCCAGGCCCGCTCGCCCAGCTTGTAACCGATCGCCTGGCCCGGCATCGACAGATAGCGGGTCATCTCGCTCGCGACGAAGGCCGGCGGCCGGCTGGAGTGCTGCTGGAAGAACTCCTCCGCCAGCTCGGGCGTCCACCGCTCGCCCGGGTGGAAGGGCGAGTCCGCCGGGATCTCCAGCCGCAGGTGCATGCCGATGTCGACGATCACGCGGCAGGCGCGCATCATCTGCCCGTCCAGGTAGCCGATCCGCCGTTCGGCGTCCGGCAGGAAGCCGAGCTCGTCCATCAGCCGCTCCGCGTAGAGCGCCCAGCCCTCCGCGTTGGCGCTGACCCCGCCGATCGTCGCCTGGTAGCGGGAGAGCTGATCGGCCACGTGCACCCACTGGGCGATCTGCAGGTGGTGGCCCGGGACACCCTCGTGGTACCAGGTCGACACCAGGTCGTACACCGGGAAGCGGGTCTGGCCGTCGACAGGCAGCCAGGTGCGTCCGGGCCGGGAGAAGTCCTCCGAGGGGCCGGTGTAGTACGGCGCCGCGGCGCCGCCGGGCGGAGCGATGTGCGACTCCACCTTCCGTACCCGCTCGGCGAGTTCGAAGTGGGTGCCGTCAAGCGCCTCGATCGCCTCGTCCATCAGGTTCTGCAGCCAGACCCTGACCTCCTCGACGCCCTCGATGTGGGTGCCGTGCGCGTCCAGGTGCGCCAGGGCCTCCCACGGACCCGAGCCGGGCAGGATGCGCTCCGCCTCGACGCGCATCTCGGCGAGGAGGCGGTGGTACTCCGACCAGCCGTACGCGTAGGCCTGGTCCAGGTCCAGGTCCGTGCCGTTGAAATAGCGCGACCATCGCTGGTAGCGCTCGCGGCCCACCGTGTCGGGCGCGCCGGCGACCGCGGGGGCGTACACCTCGCGCATCCAGTCCCGCAGTGCCACGACCGACTCGGTGGCACCCACGGCCGCCTCGGTGAGCTCCGTACGCAGTTCGGGACGCAGCGACTCCGGTGCCTGAGCGGCGAACTCCTCGAACCAGCCACGGCCTTCGGCGTCTCCGCCCGACCACTCCGTCAGCTGCTCGATGAAGGTCGCGGTCGGCCGGGGCCCGCCCAGAAGCTTGCGCTCGAGACCGAGCGCGAGCGAGGCGCGGTGGCCCTCCAGGGCCGCCGGGACCGCGCGCAGCCGCTGGGCCACCGCCTCCCAGTCCTCCTCGGTCTCCGTCGGCATCACGGTGAACACGATCCGCACGCTGTGGGCGGGGGACCGGATGTTGCTGACCGTACAGAGGCCCTCATCGGCGTCGTGGACGGCGAGTTCGGCCGTCAGCCGCTCCCGCAGCAGGCGGCCGCAGCGCCGTTCGGCGTCGTCTTCCGCGCCGGGCTGCTTCTCGGCCTCGTCGAGCAGGGCCAGGGTGCGACGGGCCAGTTCGGCCACCGCCTCCTGCCCGGACGGCGAGAAGTCGGGAAGGAGACCCGCGCTCTCCTTGACTCCCAGGTATGTACCGGTGATCGGGTCGAGTTCGATGAGTGCGTCGACGTAGGTGTCGGCGACCTGGCGGGGCAGCGCGCTGCTGGAAGTCGTTGGCATGAGGCTCATCCTCGTGCCTCCGGCGTCCCCGCGTCACCCTCATTCGATCTCAGTCGGCTGACAAATGAGCGCCGGGAGAGGGCGGCAGAAGAGGCCCGCACTCCCACTGCTGGAAGATCAGCCGGGTCTCCACCCGGGCCACCTCACGGCGCGAGGTGAACTCGTCGAGCACGAGTCTTTGCAGGTCAGCGGGGTCTGCCACGGCCACGTGCACGAGATAGTCATCGGGTCCCGTCAGATGGAACAGCGCTCGGGACTCCGGAAGCGCGCGAATGCGTTCGACGAACGGACCGATCAGTTCACGCCGGTGCGGGCGGACCTGGACAAGGAGGAGCGCTTCGAGCCCCCGGCCGAGTTTGGCCGAATCCAGTCGGAGCCGGTGCCCCAGGATCACTCCTGTGCGGCGGAGCCGCGCCACCCGGTCCAGGCAGGTGGACGGCGCCACGCCGACCTCGGCGGCGAGTTCGCGGTAGGTGGTCCGGGCGTCGTTCTGCAGGAGGCGAAGTATGTGCAGATCGACCGGGTCCAGTACGACAGAATCGGCCATTCGCCGAACGTAGCACGGACATTCGACCCTACTTTCCGGTATCCGTTCACAGTTCCGCCATGTACATGGACTACGACGCCTCCACCCCCAGGGCTCTGGCCACCGAAGCCGTGCATGCCGGGCGCGAAGACCTCGCGGATCTCGGTGTGCACGCCCCGCCGATCGACCTGTCCACGACGTACCCCTCGTACGACACCCGGGCCGAGGCCGCCCGGATCGACGAGTTCGCCACCACGGGAGCCCGGCTCGACGGGCCGCCCGTCTACGCCCGCCTGGACAACCCCACCACCGCCCGCTTCGAAACGGCGCTCGCCCGGCTGGAGGGAACGGACTCCGCCGTTGCCTTCGCCAGCGGCATGGCCGCGCTCACCGCCGTGCTGCTCGTCCGGGCGAGCCTCGGGCTGCGCCACGTGGTGGCGGTCCGGCCGCTGTACGGCTGCAGCGACCACCTCCTGAACGCCGGCCTGCTCGGCACCGAGGTCACCTGGACCGATCCGGCGGGTATCGCCGAGGCGATCCGCCCGGACACCGGCCTGGTGATGGTGGAGTCCCCCGCCAACCCGACCCTCGCCGAGGTCGACATCCGTGCCGTGGCCCACGCCTGTGGTTCGGTGCCGCTGCTGGTCGACAACACCTTCGCCACCCCGGTGCTCCAGCGGCCGGTCGAGGACGGCGCGCGGATCGTGCTGCACAGCGCGACCAAGTACCTGGGCGGACACGGCGACGTCATGGGCGGTGTCGTGGCCTGCGACGAGGAGTTCGCCCGCTCGCTGCGCCAGGTGCGGTTCGCCACCGGCGGTGTGCTGCACCCGCTGGCCGGCTATCTGCTGCTGCGCGGGCTCTCCACCCTGCCGGTACGGGTGCGGGCGGCGTCGTCGACGGCCGCGGAGCTGGTCCGGCGGCTGGCCACCGATCCGCGAATCGCCCGGGTCCACTACCCGAGAGTGGGCGGCGCGATGGTCTCCTTCGAGGTGTACGGAGACCCGCACGACGTGATCGCCGGCGTACGGCTGATCACGCCGGCGGTCAGTCTCGGCAGCGTCGACACCCTGATCCAGCACCCGGCCTCCATCAGCCACCGGATCGTGGCCGAGGGAGACCGGCGCTCTGCGGGCGTCAGTGACCGGCTGCTCCGGATGTCGGTCGGTCTGGAGGACGTGGAGGACCTGTGGCGGGATCTGACCCAGGCGCTCAGCGCTCCGCCTGCTGGTACTCCTCGTACGGCAGACGGCTCCGCGTGCGAGTCGCCGCGAGCCGGGCGGTGATGACGAGGGTCCCCTCCTCGATCTGGTAGTCGAGAGGGAGGTTGAGCGCCCGCATCGCGGCGACCATGCCCGTGTTGGAGGACTGCGTCACCGCGTAGACGCTCTCGCAGCCGGCCTCGACGGCCATGGCCACCAGTCGGCCGAGCAGTTCGGAGCCGATGCCCCGGCGCTGCCAGTCGTCCTCGACCATCAGGGCGACCTCCGTCTCGTCGCCGTCCCACATGAGATGGCCGAGGGCGACGAGACGGCCGGAGGCCGTCTGAACGGCGAGGGTGCGGCCGAAGCGGGGGCTGAGGAGGTGGTCGAGATAGCGGTCGGCGTCGCCGACCGGCCCGTGGTAGCGCAGTCCAAGGGTGCGCTCGGAGCAGCGGTCGTGCATGGCGCGCGCCGCGACCAGATCGCTCTGGTCGGCGCGGCGGACCGTGATCTCGTTGCCCTCGGGCAGGGTGAGGACGTCGTGGCTGCGCGGGATGCGCGGGCCGAGACGGGCGTCGAGTTCGACGAGCGCGCGAGCGCGGGCGAACTCGGTGGGGGTGAACGGCAGATAGGGCCGTTCGATGGTGATCGCCCCGCCGTTGGGGTCGCGCAGCCGCATCACCGTCTCCTCGAGGACGCCCTCGACCGGGGCGGTCTCGCCGGTGGGCCGGCCTGTCAGGGAGACGGCGGGCAGCGAGTGGATCGTGCACCGGCCGAGCAACTGACGCAGCGCGAGCGGGAGCTCCGCCGCGTCGAGGGCGGTACGGGTGGCGAGACCGAGCAGCCGGGTCGGGGTGTCCACCAGGTCGTGGGCGTCGGCCCGCTCGATCCAGGTGCTGCTTCCGCCGGCTGCCGCGATCTCGCGTGCGAGCTCGTTGGCCTGCAGGGCGGTCGGCGCGCGCAGCAGGAACTCGTCGACCGTGCCCTCGGCGAGCGGATGGGTCTGCAGGGTCAGGATGTCGACCTCGTGGCGGGCCAGCGCCGTGCACAGCGCGGCGAGACTGCCCGGGGCGTCACGGACCGTGGTCCGCATCCGCCACAGGCTCGTCTCGACGGGCTCGCGGTTGTCGGTGCCGGTGTCCGGCGGCAGCGGGTGCCCGCCGCCGGGATCGCCGGCCGGCGGCGCATGGCTGTGACGCCGTGCCCACCATGTGTGGAAGGTGGCCGTGGCGATCAGGGCGATCGCCGAGAACACCAGCATGTACGGGCCGTCGGCGCCGCGGACCACGGTCTTGGCGATGGTGTCGGCCACCACGACGGCCGTGAACAGGGCGGCCAGTTCGATGAGGTCCCGCCGCCAATGGTGGGGACGGCGGGCACTCTTCGCGGAAGTCACATCAGTCATGACTTCACTGTGACCCAACGGTGTTGCGTGATCACGAACGCTTTGTGACTGACGGGTTAAGCGCCGATCTGAGGGCTTAGTGACGGTTTTCGGCAGCTTGTGTCGTGTCCTGATCGGCCTGATGGGACGGATTGTTCAGCGCCTTCCGCAGCCGCCGGGCCTGCACCACGAACTGAGAGGAGCCGGCGCGCTCGGCGACCGCGTCGAGGCCCACGACTTCGGCCTCCGCTCCGCACCGCTCCACACAGTCGGCTGCCACGGCCAGCAGCTCACCGAGCCCGCGCACCGGCTTCTCCGCCGCCAGCAGACCGGGCAGCGCGCCCGCCAGCACCGCCCATGTGGTCGCGTACGCACCGGTGGCGGCAGCCGTCCGCGCCGCGTCCGCGAAGCGGTTGACCTTGACGGTGCCCTCGCCCACGAGTCCGGCCAGTGTCTCGCCCAGCAGTGGAGCGTCGAGATCGCCCCGCGCCGCCAGGACGAGGAGCGCGTCGACCGCGGTCAGCCGGTCCTCCGCGTGCCGGCCGCCGAGGCCGATCGCCACCGCGAGATGCGTCGCCGGACCGATCGGCCCCTCCCCCTCGGCCAGTGCCGTCAGACCCCAGGTCGCTCCGCGCTCGTCCCACTCGGCCCCGCCGGCAAGGACGGGCAGCAGCCAGGTCGCCAGGTTCTCCCGGTCGTCCGGCAGGACGCCCGGCCAGTTCTGCCGCTCGCCGCCCCAGTGGTGGCACTGGTGGTCGACCTCGGTCTGGGCGCCGCCCAGCCATTGGAAGGCCGGCGGGAACTCCTCGCGCACGGCGCGCCTTTCGCGGATCTTCAGGACGAGGCGGTCCGCCAGCCACCACCTTCCGCCCCTCTTGTCGCGGCCGCGGGTCAGGAACCGCACACCGGGCGCCAGGGACACGTCCGCCGTCAGCCACTCGGCGAGCCGCTCACCGGCCCGGGTACCCAGCTCCGCGGCTTCCGCCGCCGCGTCCCCGGCGGACGGGTCGGCCTTGCGGACCCGCAGCAGCGCCTGCGCGAGGTCGACCGGGGCCGGTTCGATCCCCGCGTCCCGGTAGTCCCGCAGCCGGCGGACCAGTACCGACGGATCGATCGCCCCGGTGTGCCAGGTGGGGGCGGCGAGCAGGAACGGGAGCCGATCGGTACCGATCAGGGAGGCGACCTCCCACAGCCGGGCGTCGACCACCCTGTCCAGGGCGCGGTGCACACAACCGGCGACACCCTGCCCGTGGACCAGCGCACCGTGGATCCGCGCGGGCCGCACCATCCCCATGAGGGCGGCGAGGACGACGTCCACGCCGTAGGTGCCGTGACCGAAGGGATCCCGGACGTGTCCGTCCGGCGACTTCTCCATCCAGAACGCGTCGGCGAACGCGGCCGCCACCGCTCCCCTCAGCTCCTCGCGATGGAGACCGGCATGACGGACGAGGCCGTCCAGCGCGCGCTCGAACTCCTCGGGCGCGTCCGTACGGCCCTTGGAAACGGCCACCAGATCCTCGACGAGCTCCGCGACCGTGTCCGCGGGATCCCGCACCGGCCGCAGCTCCGGCACCGGAGGCAGGACCTCCTCGTACGGAAGATCGTCCCCGAAGTCCGTCGTCGTGCCGAACAGCTCCTCGGCCGCCTGCCGGTGCACGGGGCTCAAGGAGGCGGCGGCACCCGCCAGTTCCTCGCGCACCTGCTCGTCCACCTCCGCCAGATGCCGCCCCACCAGCTTCAGCGCCCGCTCCTGGATACCGGTGTCCTCGTGCCCGAACGCGTCCGCGACCAGGGGCAGCAGGTCGGCCGCCGCACCGGACCTGCGCCGCAGCTCCTTGGCGAGCAGCGTCAACTGGGCCCGTACCAGCTTCTTCTCCGTACGGAAGAGCACCGGCCCGGACATCTCGGCCAGGTCCCGGACGGACAGTTCGCCCTCGGCGGCGAGCCCCGCCAGGACCTCCTGCGCATAGGCCGCGACGGGCGACGGCGCGTCGGCCGCCATGCCGATCCATTCGGCCGTCCGGCCGCGCCGCTCCTCCCGGTCGGTGCCGAGCAGCTGGAGCAGCGCGAGCGGGAAGCGCAGATCGCGCGGCTTTCCGCCGCGCAGCAGCCGCGCGACACAGCCGTCCACCAGCCCCGCGCGGTCGAGGACGCCCTCGTCCACCAGCGTCCTGAGCGCGGTGGGCCAGTGGGTGGGAGCCTCCGGCCCCGCCGCCCAGGTGAGCCGGTCGGGCGTCTCGATCATGTCGAAGATCCGGGGCACGAGCATCGGCGTCTGCGGGTCGGTGCGCAGCTGTTCCAGCAGCCGGGGCCCTGTCATCTCGGCCGTCCAGCCCAGGATGTAGCCGTCCGTCGTCGGCACGGCGCAGCCCGACCGCAGGACCAGTTCGTGGACCAGCCGGTAGTCGCCCTCGGCCACGGCGGGGCGCTCGGCGAGCCGCTGGGCCACGTCGCCCAGCCACGCGGGGTCCCGGTCGGCGAGCACGCCGAGGACGAGGTCCGTGGTCGACCGGCCCCAGTCGTTCAGGTCCCGGCCGCCGATCCAGGCCGCCGCGGCCGCGGCACCCGTGTGACACCCGGCGCCGGCGACCCGCAGTGCACGCTGGACCCTCGTCTGCTCGTTCCAGCGAGCCCAGTCCCAGCCGCGGACCTCGGTCCGCAGGGCCTTGAGCTCCGCGAGGGCGGCCTTCCGGTCGCCGGGTCCCAGTTCCTTGAGCCGCCCGGGAACGGCCTCGTCCCGTCCCGCCCGTACCGTGATGAGCAGCTTGTTCACCGCACGCCCGTCGCGGGCCGCGGTCAGCCGCGCCTTGAGCGCCGTCTCGTCGATCTTGTCACTCATCGCGCGCCTCCGACGGTCGCGGCACCGGCCGCTGCCCCGCTCATGGCACCCGACACCGCACCGCGCCGGGCCATCCGCACCGCCAGCGCGTGCTTGCACGGTCCACGACGGCCCCGGTAGTCCGCCCACCACTGGCAGGTGCAGCTCAGTACCCCGCCGGACTCCCTCACCTGGTAGCGCCGTTCGCCGGAGGTGACCGTCGCCGGTTCGCCGTCGAGTACGACCGCTCCCTCCGCGACCAGGGCGCGCGCCGCCACCAGGCGGGGGTTGTGCCGCTCGGCACGGTCCGCGTCGTAGGGCAGCTCCCGGTGGAAGTACGCGGCGTCGGCCACGTCGTAGCCGACCCGGCCCGCCGTCCCGAGCCGGGTCAGCGCGGCGCGCACCCGGTCCACCGACAGGCCCGCCTGTGCTCCCAGTTCGGCGAGATCGATGCGCGGCTCCCAGGCCAGCAGGACCGAGACGAGCTCGGCGTCCTGAGCCGCCTCCTCCGTGGCCAGCGCCTCCAGGACACCGCCCTCGCCGGAGAATCCCCGCGAGGCGTCGGGCGACAGCGTGAGCGTGAGGCGCATTCCCGGCAGCGCCACCTCCCAGGCGCTCGCGGTGGCGACGCCGTCCGGCACCGGACCGTAGACCCGCAGCGCGATCGCATGCCGCAGCACCCGCTCGAGCGCCACCAGCCGGTCCGGACCCGGCAGACAGACGGCGCCCGGCACCGGCCGGGTGGTGGGCCGCAGGGTGCGGCCGTTCTGGACGACCCAGAGGGGACCGGCGCCCCGGCCCGGCGAGCGCGGCAGCGAGCGAAGGAACCGCACCGCCTCCGGGCCCGTCAGCTCCGCACGCAGATCGAATCCGGCGGAGGCCACCTGTGCCTCGGCGAAACCGCGCAGCCAGCGGTCGGGCAGCGGAACCTTCTTCTCGACCACCGAGCCCTCCAGGGTGGTCACCGCCAACTCGTCCGGGCCGACCCGCAGATGCAGCGGGTCGCTCCCCGTCATCCGGGACAGCGCCTCGCGCAGCGGGTTGTTGACGTCGACATTGGTGGTGCCGTGCCCGGTCTCCGCGCCGTCGAGCCCCTCGCTGAGCACGTCGAGCCGTGCGTACACGCCGCCGCATCCCGAGAACGACTCGAACCGCAGCCGGTCGCCGTTCCCCGTCACGACCGGGTCCAGCGACCCCGGCCTTATCCGCTGGTAGTAGCGGGCGGCCGCCACGTCGGCGACCGCGAGCAGGCCGCGCGCGGCGATCTGCGGGGACGTCAGAAAGCCGGAGAAGAAGCGGGGATGCGCCTCGGCGCCGGCGGGCGTCAGCCCACCGGAGGTCTCCAGGCCGAGCAGCCGGCCGGCACCGGAGGACTCCAGGGCGGACGGGCGTGAATAGGCGAGCGCCTGTACGGATCGCGTCATGGAAAGGACGCTAGGACCCACCACTGACAATCGGTCGAGACCGCGGACGGCAGGCCGCTCCACGGGTCCTTCGGCGGCCGCTGTGTGGGCCTTCCGACGGCCGCTCCTTGGGCCGGTCCGGCGGCCGCTCTCTGAGCCCTCGGCCGCCGAGGGAAGGCTGGTCCATCTGCTCCTCGGCCTCCGCCGGAAGCCCCCGCCCCGCCCCCGGCTCAGGCCCCGGCGATCGCCCGCAGTGCGTCCAGATGGCGCCGGTACACGGCTCGCCCGTCGGCCGTCAGCGCCAGCCATGTCCGGGGCCGACGGCCCACCCGGCCCTTGTCCACCGACACGAGACCGCCCTCCTCCAACGCCGCCACCTGCTTCGACAGCGCCGAGTCGGTGACCTCCACCAGATCCCGTACGAACGCGAACTCGGCCTTGTCCAGCGGCGCGAGAGCCGCGACGACCGAGAGCCGCACCGGTGACGTCAGCAGCGGCTCCAGATCGTGGCGGGGGTGAGCGCCGGGCTTCTCCGCGGTGCTCACGTCGTGGGGCTCCGCGTCTCCAGCCAGGCCCCGGCCGCGGGCGGGAGCGCGCAGCCGAGGGCGGCGACCACGGCGAACGGGACGCTGTCCGCCCACACGTTGAGCCCCAGGACCAACGCCGCCGCGTACAGCGCGCCCCAGGTACCGATCACAAGACCGTGCCGCAGTCCGAAGCTTCGCCGGACGGCCCGCTGACGGGCCGCGTACACGCTCAACCCGGCCACGACGAGCGCGTAGAGCGTCATCGACACGGCGACGACGAGCGGGCTCCGCCACAGCAGGATCGTCGGCACCAGGGCGAGTTGGGTGGCGGCGAAGACCAGCAGGTACCGCCCGTACCAGCCGCTGCGCTTCCGTACCGCGTCCTCCATGGCGCGTGACCGGTGCAACGCCTGTGCCGCGTCCGTGTGTGTGGACATGACCATCCCCCGTCTTCGACAGCAACTACTTTCCACTATGGCAAGTAATTGCTGCCGAGGCAATGGAGAGGGGCGGCCTACTGACCGACGCGCCCCGGCTGAAGTGCCTTGCTGAACAGGACCGTTCCGCCCTCCGCGCGGAGCCGGACCGTCAGCTCGCCGCTTCCGCCGTCGATGTCGACCTCGCCGAAGTACTGCGGGCTCTCCATCGGCGAGAGGTTCGCCCGCTCCGGCGCCCGTACGAAGACCCGCTCCGGGCCGAAGGTGGCGTCCAGCCGGTTGGCCGGGAAGCCACCCGCGGCCAGCGGGCCCGAGACGAACTCCCAGAACGGCGCGAAGTCCTGGAACGCGGCACGCTCCGGCGCGTAGTGCTGGGCCGAGGTGTAGTGGACGTCGGCGGTCAGCCACAGCGTGCCGGTGATCCGGCGGTGCTTGATGAACCGCAGCAGCTCCGCGATCTGCAGCTCCCGGCCGAGCGGGGCGCCCGGGTCGCCCTGGGCGATCGCCTCGATGTTCGCGGCGCCGTCGGGCACGACGAGGCCCAGCGGCATGTCGGCGGCGAGCACCTTCCACACGGCACGCGAGCGGCTCAGTTCACGCTTGAGCCAGGTCAGCTGCTCGGCACCGAGAATGCCCGTGGTGTCGTCCGCCTGCCGGCCCGGGGAGTTGGCGTTGCGGTACGAGCGCATGTCGAGCACGAACACGTCGAGCAGCGGGCCGTACCGCACCACCCGGTGCATCCGCCCGTCCGCGGCGCCACCGCGCGCGTGGAGCGTGGAGACCGGGAAGTACTCGGCGAACGCCCGTGAGGCGCGGGCCGCGAGTACGTCCACGTCCTTCTCCGTGTAGCGGGCGTCGTCCAGGATCTGGCCGGGGTACCAGTTGTTGCGGACCTCGTGGTCGTCCCACTGCACGATCGACGGCACCTGCGCGTTGAAGGCCCGCACGTTGTGGTCGAGGAGGTTGTAGCGGAAGTTGCCCCGGTACTCGTCCAGGGTCTCGGCCACCTTCGCCTTCTCCGGCGTCGTGACGTTCCGCCAGACCCGGCCGTCGGGCAGGGTCACGCTCGGCTGGAGCGGTCCGTCCGCGTAGATCGTGTCGCCGCTGCACAGGAAGAAGTCCGGGTCCAGCCGGCGCATCTCCTCGTACGCGCGGAAGCCGCCGATGTCCGGGTTGATGCCCCAGCCCTGCCCGGCGATGTCGCCCGACCAGAGGAAGCGCACCCCGTCGCGGCGCCGCGCGGGTGCCGTACGGAAGGTGCCGACGACCGGTTCGCCGGTACGGCGCGGGTCGTCCGGGTCCGCGAGCGTGACCCGGTAGTGGATCTGCTCGCCCGCGGGCAGCCCGCGCAATGCCGCCGTCCCCGTGAAGTCGCCACCCGCGCCGAGCAGGGGCCCGAGGTGGCGGTGCGTACGACGGAACGACGCGCTCGCCGAGGTCTCCACGATCATCCGGGCCGGCCGGTCCGAACGGACCCAGACCAGACCCGAGGAGGAGGTCACATCACCCGTCTGCACCCCCCACGCGGCCCGCGGCCGCCCCGAGAGCGCCAGCGCCGGGGCGGCGGTCGCGGCACCGCCGAGGGTGAGCGCCGCCGACGCGGCGAGCGAGCCGCGCAGCACGCTGCGGCGGGCGGGGGACGAGCCGGGGACGGAGTAGGACATCGAAGCGCCTCCAAGTGCTGAGCCGGGTGGGTCCGTTGTGCCGCCCCCATGCCTAACGGCAAGGGACGGCGGACACGCGAACCCCGCGTGAACAGACCGGAGTCGCGCCCGTTCGGCCCAGCCCGATGACCCTCGCTCCTCTCACCGCCCCGGCGTCATCCGCACGCTTCCGCCGCCAGCCCCACCCCCCGCTCGATCTCGGACGGCGTCAGATGGGCGTAACCGATCACGAGCCGGACGGCGCCGTCCGTCGGGCGCGCCGTTCCGTACTCCTCCAGAGGGCGCAGGGCCACACCGACGGCCGCCGCACGCTCCACGAAGCGCGCACCGGGGCCGTAACGCTCCGGCACGCGCGCGATGATGTGCAGCCCGGCGGCGATCCCGCTCACCTCGGTACCGGGGAGATGCTTCTCCAGGGCGGCGACGAGCGCGTCCCGCCGTTCCCGGTACGCGCGCTGGCAGCGGCGCAGCTGCCGGTCGTAGCCGCCGCCTGTCACGAACTGCGTGAGCAGCGCCTGATCCAGGGCCGGGTTCCCGAGGTCCATGGTCCGCTTGCGCTCCACGACCTCCTCCACCAGCTCCTCCGGCGCCAGCAGCCAGCCCAGCCGCAGCCCGGGAGCGAGGGACTTGCTCACGGAGCCGGTGTACGCCACCCGTTCCGGATCGAGCCCCTGCAGCGCGCCGACCGGTGCCCGGTCGTAGCGGAAGTCCCCGTCGTAGTCGTCCTCCAGGACGTAGCCGTCCACGGACCGGGCCCAGTCGAGGAGCGCCGCGCGACGCGGCGCCGAGTACGCGATCCCGGTGGGGAACTGGTGGGAGGGGGTCGTCACGACCGCCCGTACCCCCGATGCGGCGAGCGGACCGGGCAGAAGTCCCTCCTCGTCCGTCGGCAGCCACACCGTCTCCAGACCGGCCGAGGCGAAGAGCCGCTCGTGCTCGGGGCTGCCGGGATCCTCGATCCCGACGGTCCGCATCCCGCGCGCCGCCAGCACGAAGCCGAGCAGCGTCGATGCCTGCGCCACGCCCGAGCACACCACGAGACGTTCGGGATCGGCCACCACACCGCGCCGCCGGGCGAGCATCCCCGCGAGCGCGGTACGCAGCTCCGGCAGCCCCCGGGGGTCCGGATAGCCGAGCGCCCGGTGCGGAAGCGCGGACAGCACCGACCGCTGGGCCGCGGCCCAGGCGGCGCGGGGGAAGAGCGAGAGATCGGGCGTCCCGGGACGGAAGTCCACCTGTACGCCGGGTGTGCGCGGCGCCGGATCCCGTACGGGCGGCGACGCGGCCGCCCGCACCGCCCCACTGACCCAGGTGCCCGAACCGCGGTCGCTGCGCAGATAGCCCTCGGCGGTGAGCTGCTCGTACGCCTCCGTCACCAGGCCGCGCGAGACACCGAGGTCGGCCGCCAGCTCACGGCTCGACGGCATCCGCGTGCCGGCCGTGAGACGCCCGCTGCGCACCGCCTCGCGCAGCGCCTCCTGAAGCGCCCGCCCACGCCGCCGGGCCGGCGCGCCCGCCGCAGGGAGCAGCAACTCCCACGCCGTGTAGGCCCGCATCCTGATGTCCCCCTCCACTCCTCGCGGTTCACGACACCACCCGCTACGCCTTCGTCGTCGCGACCGCCACAGACGGCATCCGACCCCGGTGCCTGCCACCCGCACGCTTCACAGCCGCTCCCACCATCCCAAGGCCAGGACTATGCCCTTCTTGGCCGAGCATCCCCATGTATGCCCCCGGAGGGTGAAGAAGATCGAGGAAAGCGTGGCCGATGTCACCGTCAGCAGGATGATGGCGACGCCGATCTCCCAGGAGATGAAGAACCCAAGGAGTGCGGCGGGTATGAGCATGATCAGGATTCCGATGCTCCCCTCACGGAGAACACGGTTCCAACTCGCTCTCCGCCACCTCCGTGCCTTGCCCGAGTATCCCTGGAGGCGTACGTGACCGGTGGTGCCGCAGGCTTCGGTGTTCATCAGGTTGCGTGGGTTGCTGTCGGGCGCCCTCAGCGGGACGCGATCCAGTCGTCGTAGAACGGCGGCATGGCGGAGGCCCGCTGTGTGAACCTCGGGGAGCGCTTCTCACGGAAGGCCGACACGCCCTCGGAGCCGTCGCCGATGCTCGTGTAGAACATGGCAAGGGATTCCGCCCGGTGCGCGTCCTCCGGGTCGTCCAGGGAGGCGTGGCGGTACGTCATCTGCCGGATCAGCGCGGTCGACACGGGCGAGCGCCCCAGCGTCCAACGGTCCGCCAACTCGCGCGCCCGCTTCAGGAGTTGACCGGGTTCGAGGACCTCGGTCGCGAGGCCCGCGGCCGCGGCGGCCTCCGCGCCGAGGATCTCGGCGGAGTACAGCAGCTCCAGCGCCCTGGGCATGCCGACCAGGCGGGGCAGGAACCAGGTCGAGACGGCCTCGGGCGTGATGCCGAGCCGGCCGAAGACGAGGCCGAACCGCGCGTTCGTTGAAATCAGCCGGGCGTCCATCGCCAGGGTCATCGTCGCGCCGATCCCGACCGCGGCGCCGTTGATCGCAGCGATCACGGGCTTGCGGCAGGCATGGACGGCCAGGGTGACCCTGCCCCCTGTGTCCCGGACCCGGCTGATGTCGGGGTGGCTCAGATCGGTCATCTCGGCGAGCGTGGGAGTGCGCGACTCGTCCAGGCCGAACACGTTGCCGTCCGCGCTGAGATCCATGCCGGCGCAGAAGGCCTTGTCGCCCGCGCCGGTGACGATGACCGCGCGCACGGCGTCGTTGTCGTTGACCTCGGTGAACGTCCGCTCCAGTTCCCCGGCCATCGTCGGGGTGAAGGCGTTGAGGTGGTCCGGCCGGTCGAGGGTGACGGTGAGGACGCCGTCGTCGATGTGGTGGCTGAGGGTGGTCCAGGTCATGGTCTCGTACTCCCGCTGTTCCTAGGTCGCTTCAGCCGCGGAGGTCGGCGAGCCGACCGATGATCTTCTCGGCGTCGGCCACGATGCCGCTCACGATCTCGTCACACGTGGCCACGGACTCGATGAGCCCCTGTGCCTGACCGGCCCACCAGAGGCCGTCGTCCATGTGCCCCTCCTGGAGCACACGGGTGCGGCCGCGGATGCCGGAGGCCAGCTCGGCGACATCCTCGAACACTGCTCCGGGGCGACGTGACCGAGTGACGATCTCCTCGGATATCGCGTTCCTGGCGACCCGGCCGGTGTTGCCGAACTCCCGGAAGACCAGCTGGGTGGCCCGCTCGTCGTTGGCGACGATCTGCTCCTTGACGTTGGGGTGCACCGGAGCCTCCGCGCTGGCGACGAACCGGGTGCCCATGTTGACGGCACAGGCCCCCAGCGCGAGGGCGGCGGCCAGCCCGCTGCCGGTCGCGAAGCCGCCGCTGGCGATGACCGGGATCTCCAACCGCCGCACGGCGGCGGGGACGAGGACGAGACCGGGGATGTCCTCCTCGCCCGGATGCCCCGCGCACTCGAAGCCGTCGATGCTCACCGCGTCCACGCCGAGGCTCTGCGCCTTGAGGGCATGCCGCACGGCCACCGCCTTGTGGATCACCTTCACGCCCGCGCTCTTGAACGCGGCCACGTGCTCCGCCGGGTTGCTGCCGGCCGTTTCGACCACCGTCACGCCGCTCTCGATGATGGCCGCGCGGTACTCCGCGTAGGGCACCGGCTTGAGGGTCGGCAGGATCGTCAGGTTGATGCCGAACGGCTTGTCGGTCATCTCACGGCACCGCGCGATCTCGCGGGACAGCGCCTCAGGCGTGGGCTGGGTGAGCGCCGTCAGGAACCCGAGGGCGCCCGCCTCGGCCACGGCGGAGATGAGATCGGCGGTGCCCACGCCCGTCATGCCGCCGCAGACGATCGGATGGTCCACGCCGAAAAGGTCGGTGAAGGGAGTCGAGATCATGCGCGAGGCCGGCCAGGGCCCTCTCCGTTCTTGCAGTCGCCGTACACACCCGGCGACCTCCCTGTCGCGGTCGGCGTGGCAGGCCGACCGGTAGACTCGAATTCGAATCGTTTTCGAGTTTAAGGGATGTCGGAGCGGGACTGTCAATTCCGTTCATCGAACGCGCGCGGTGTCCGGCGAGGGTCGAGGGCGCCGGGCGCCGGTCCGATCCGTCATCCGCACGTACCCCTGGGAGGGAAGCTGTCGTGAGCGGCGAGAACCACAACGAGAACCACGAGGCGGACCGTGCGGGCGAGCGATGGAAGCTGAAGGGCGCGGCATGGCGCGTGTTCTTCTACGTCGTCGGTGCCTACGTCTTCCTCAACGCGGTGGGCATGCTGGGCGCGCACGCCCAGAAGTAGCGACCCTGGTCTGCGGTGACTCGGGAGAAGCGGCTCGCGAAGGCCGACCATCTGCGCCGCACCCGTCACGGTGCGACGCCGCCGGGGCATCCGATCGGTCCGCGTCGCGCGTCGCCCTCGACCGATCGTGGCTCCCGGCGAGGGCAAGTCGACGGCCGGATCCTCCCCACTCGCAGTAGCCACTTATTTGTGGGTACTTGGCGGTGCTCGGCAACGGGTCGATCCTGAGGAAGGCAGGCCGAAGGGCCGCCGGAACCGGGCGGGATGTGGGGTGATGGCGGTATGCGTCAGGAGGCCGACTGGGCATCGGTGAGCTTCTCCAAGCGGCGGTGGCCCCAGTCGGAGACAGGGGCCAACGCCTCGGAGAGCTCCCGGCCGAATGCTGTCAGGGAGTAGAAGGTCTTCAGGGGGAGCACGTCGTGCACCTCCCGGTGCACCAGACCGTCGGTCTCCATCTCCCGTAGCGCCTGAGTGAGCACCTTCTCGCTGATGCCCTGCAGCCGTCGGCGCAGTTCACCGGGGCGGTGCGGGCCGGATTCCAGTATCCAGAGCAGAGTCGTCTTCCACTTCCCGTCGATCACAGCGATCGCAGCGGTTACCCCGCAGACATCCAGGTCCTCAGCACGACTGCGCGTCACTTTTCCCCCATTCGTTGATCTTTCCGATGTATGCATGGAGTTGAGACATGTCTCTCCCCACTGAAGAGTCTGCCGTCACCGTCCTCGGTCTGGGGCCGATGGGCCGAGCCCTGACGGCGGCGTTCCTGAACGCGGGCCTGCGCACCACGGTCTGGAACCGGACCGCTGGCCGGGACCACGAGCTGGTCGCGCGGGGCGCGGTCAGCGCACGGTCTGCGGAGGAAGCCGTCGCCGCGAGCGGGCTGACGGTGGTCTGCGTGGTGAACTACGACGCGGCGGACACGATTCTGCGGCGCAAGGCGGTCGTCGACGCGCTCAAGGGGCGCACGGTGGTCAATCTGACCGCAGACACGCCGGACCGGGCCCGGGATACGGCGGCATGGGCGGCCGAGCACGGCGTTCGCTATCTGGACGGCGCGATCATGACACCGACTCCGACCATCGGCACTCCGGCCGCTGTGTTCATCCACAGCGGTCCCAAGGATCTTTACCTCGAGCACCGGTCCGTCCTGGAGGCGCTGGGCGGCACCCACACACATCTCGGTGAGGAGATCGGCAGGGCGGCGGCATACGACATCGCGCTGCTCGACATCTTCTGGACCGCCATCGCGGGCTATGCCCACGCCCTGGCGGTGGCGCAAGCGGAAGGGATCACCGCGCGCGAACTGGCGCCGTTCGCCAAGGGAATCGGCGACATCCTCCCGCCCATCTTCGAAGAGTTCGCGGAGGATGTGGACAACGGGTCGTTCTCCGGCGAGGGCAACCCTCTGACCTCGGCGGTGTCGTCCATGGCCCATATCGTCCACACCTCGGAGGCCCATGGCATCGACGCGGGCGTGATGCGCGCGGCAGAAGGCATGGCCCGCCGAGCCATCGGGCTGGGCCACGGCGCTGACGGGTTCAGTCGGGTCACCGAACTGCTGGGCCGTCGCTGAAGGAGTCCCCACGGGCGGTGCTCCGGTTGCAGATCGTGATCTTGCCGGTGGGACGCGGCTGCGGCCATGGGCGCGGCGCGAAATCGGATCGCGTGGCGCGGTCCGGGGCTGGCACGCTGCCTTTCATGGATCATCCGGAAGTACTGCTCATCGGAGGGCGTGCCGGCGTCGGCAAGACGACGGTGGGGTGGGAGGTTTCGGCGCGGCTGCGGGCCGCGGCGGTCTCGCACGCGATCGTCGAGGGTGACTTCATGGGCCAGGTGCATCCGGCCCCGGAGGGGGACCCTCACCGCTCGGAGATCACGGAGAGCAATCTGACTGCTGTCTGGGGCAACTTTGCCCGGCTCGGCTATCGCCGCCTGATCTACACGAACACCGTGAGCGTGCTGCCCGAGGCGACGGGCATGTTCGAGCGCTCCATGGGGGCAGGCGTGCGGATCGTACGCGTACTGCTCACCGCCTCCGATGCCACCACCGGCGACCGGCTGGCAGGCCGCGAACTCGGCTCGGAGCTGGAGCAGGAGCTGAAGGGCAGCGCCCGCAAGGCGCGGCTCCTGGATGAGAGGGCACCCGCGGACACGGTTCGGATCCCGACCGACGGGCGGCCTGTCGTGGACATCGCCCGTGAAGTGATCGCCACCACCGGCTGGCTCGGGCGACACTCCGCTGGGCGCTCCTGATCTCGCTGGTCGGGGCTTGTTCCTGCGGCGGAAGGCGAACTCGTCCACCCCACCTGCGGAGGCCCATCACTCAGGTGATCTTTGATGCCAGGGCCGCAGGGACCCCCCACAATCGCGGTATGACCAACGTCGTTGTCGACGCAGCCTGGCACAAGGTCCTGACCGCTTACGGCGAACCTTCCCGGCCGGAGGAATCACCGCTTCTGAAGCCGTTTGCCAAGCTGGTGCGGGTAGCGCATGCCGATCCGCTGCTTCGCCGGCTCTTCCCATGGACCGGTATGTGGGAGCTTCACTTCAGCAGGTGCACGGAGATGGACTACACCTGGGACCTCCCGTACATCGGTACGTTGAGGGACGGCCGGTACTACGTCGAAGGACCGAGCCGGAGCAGCCCGCGGATCGCTGAGACGGACAGCGCGCAGGCCGCTGTGGCGATGGTCATCGATCGCCTGCCGCCAGGCTGCGCCCCGGCCTTCATCGGCAACGCAGGTGAACTGACCGCATACGAGAAGGCACAGGGTGGCGGGTAGGGCCGGCCCCATTGGCTTCGGCAGCGGCCGGCGTCGGGTGCCTCGCGGGGCAGGTCGTTACGCGGCCGAGCATTCGAGGATGCGGCCGTCGCTGGTGCCGATGAGCAACCGGTCGGTGGCGGTGACGGTGAGAGCGGTCGGTACGGCGGAGACCGCGCGGACGGTGAGGTGCTGCCGCCAGCGCACGGTGCCGTCGCCCAGGTCGAGAGCGACCACCTCTCCGTCGTCGTAGCCGACGTAGACGGTGGCCGCGTCGCCGTCCAGCGCGGTCGCCTTCCGGTCGGTACGGAACACCCACCGCGGTCGCCCGTCGGTTGCCTCGCGCCGGACGACGAACGATTCGCCGGGCTGGAGCCCTTCGCCGTGGTACACGGTTCCGGCGTGGACCAGGCTTCCGTCCGCGGCCTCGATGCCGGGACCGCCGAAGTGCGTTTCGCCAGGCGCCCAGGCGTACGGGAACATCCACCGGGTGGAGGGCTCAAGGGGTTCGACGGGCCGTTCGGCCGCGGGTTCCTCCAGGTCCATGGCAGTGACCCAGCGCTCTCCCTCGTAAGGGTCCCGCTCGCCCGGGGGCCGGAGCGTGGACTGGAAGTAGATGCGGCTTCCACCCCGCACGGGGAATCGGCTGCGGGAACCATTGCCTCCGTCCGGTGACAAGGCCGGCCGGCCGTCGGCACAGCGCACCAAGGAGACGAATGATGACGGGACGACGCTGTCGAGTCGTCTCCCGTCAGCGAGGGAGAGCCGAACCACCGACTGCGGAACGGAGTCGTGCAGGCCGGGACGGCGTACGAGCCCGACCCATGCGGATCCTTCGTCGGGAGCGACAACGATCTCGCGCCCGCCCTCCTCGTCCGGAACCACCCACGCTCGCTCCCCCGAGGGCAGCCAGGATTCCAGCTGTACCCCATCGAGCGTGGCCAGGATCCGGCCGTCGCACAGCACCTCGACCGCGCGGACATTGCGGCGTGCGTCCCAGTCGGGCGCCAACCGTGTGAGTGTCCGGCGGGCGGATGCGCTGCCGTCGGGACGCGGCACCGGCACGCGCGGGCCGGCCAGGTCTTCTCCGGTGAGCGACTTGGCAGCCACGGCCGTCCAGTCCGTTCCGCGCACCACGGCGACATGGCCCTCGACGTGCGCGGCTTCGTCACGCCAGTCGTCAGGAGGCGCCATCACCACCCGCAGTGCCTGCTCGTCGAGCCATTCCAGCTCCAGGACCTGGCGGCCGGTCCAGTGCTCGATGAGCGATGTGGCCTTGCCTGTCTCCAGATGCAGAAGGAGCAGCTCGCCTTCGAAGAAGTAGCCGCCGTCGTAGCGGCCGGTGCCGACCGCGAGCAGCGGAAGCGTGGGATGGAAGGCCATCGCATGCACCGGAAACTGCGAGCGGACGAGGACGTGGCAGGCCAGGTCACCCGTCCCGTAGACACCGACGGGTGCAGTGCGGCCGAACCCGTACCTGCCCGCCACGGCCAGAAGGCCACGCCGCTCGTCGGTGATGGCCAGTACAGGGTCACCGACTTCGGCGAAGGCGCGATCGCCGAGGATCCGGTCGACGGACAGCGGGACAGTCATAGGGTCGATCATCGCAAGGTCCCGGAGATCGACAGGAACCTGGGCCCGGTTTCCTGGGCCGACGTCCGGCTCCCCACCTGGCCCTTGCGGGGCTCGCTCCGCCTCCGTCGCACGCGCCGTCCCGATGGTGCCGCTGCCGGGCGCCTGCCCACCGTCGTCCGATGCCCAGCACCACCACGGGGCCAATGGCGCCGCAGGCGCCCCGGTGAGCCGGCGTCCAGTCGGCGGGGCGCGGGCCCGCAGGGGCAAGTGGTCCCCGAAGGCGTCGGGGAAGTGGACCTTCAACCGGGCCGCCCCGGTTCATAGCGTCGGGGACATGCACACGAACTCCCTGCGAGGCGCCGTCCTCGTGACCGTCGCCTACGCGCTCGTCGGCGCCTCCTTCACCGCCAACAGTCTTCTCGGCGACTATCCGTACGCGGGCGGTCAGGCGCTGCGCTACGGCGCCGCCTGTCTCCTCCTGCTCCCGTTGCTCGGTCCCGGCGGGCTCCGTCCGCTCCGTGCGCTGGGTCTGCGGCAGTGGGGCCGCCTGGCCGTGCTCGCCGGTGTCGGGATGGTCGGCTTCAACCTCGCGGTGCTCGCCGCGGAGCGTACCGCCGAGCCCG
The DNA here is from genome assembly GCF_042794475.1 of Streptomyces sp. NPDC056527. NCBI lineage: Bacteria > Bacillati > Actinomycetota > Actinomycetes > Kitasatosporales > Streptomycetaceae > Streptomyces > Streptomyces sp. NPDC056527. Next base: position 80,469 of record NZ_JBHTTQ010000015.1, on the reverse strand, counting down.
CCGTCCCCGGGGTCCTGGTCGGCTGCGCCCCCGTGGTCGTGGCCGTGCTCGTGCCGTTGCTCGACGGGCGCAGGCCCAGCCGGCCGGTTCTGTACGGTGCGCTGCTCGTCGCCGCGGGAGCCTTCACCGTCCAGGGCTGGGGCCGTACCGATCCGGCCGGCCTCGCCTACTCCGTGGCAGCCCTGGCGGGCGAGGTCGGCTTCACCGTCCTCGCCGTACCCGTGCTGCGGCCGCTCGGGCCGAAGCTCCTCACGGCCGTCGTCTGCGGTGTCGCGGCCGTCGAGTCGGCACTCATCGGTCTGGTCGTCGACGGCGGCGCGTTCCTGCGGGTCCCGACGGCCGTGGAGACCGGCGCCCTGGTCTGGCAGGCCGCCGTGGCCACGGTCGTCGGCTTCGTCCTCTTCTACATGGGGGTCCAGCGGATCGGCATGGAGCGCGCCACCCTGTTCACGGGCGCGATCCCGGTCGCCGCTGCGCTGACCGCCGTACTCGTCTCCACCGGCGGTTTCGGCCTCCCGCAGGCCGCGGGCGCCCTTCTCGTGGGCGCCGGAGCGGCCCTCGGGACGGGCCTGTTCACGCGGTCGAAGCCGTCAGCGGCTGCCGTCCAGGATCACCCGTGCGACGAGCGCCGGGTCGTCGTTCATGGGGACGTGACCGCAGCCGGGCAGCCGCACCAACCGGGCCCCGGGCATGGTGTGCTTGGCGCGGACGCCCTGTCGGCGCAGGAGCAGCCGGTCGCGGGTGCCCCAGGCGATCGTGACCGGCACGGCGGAGACGTCGTCCGCGAACAGCACGGTCCGGCCGGCCTCCAGCGTCTCCCGGAAGCCGGTGGCCTCGCGCAGCGCGAGCGTCTCGGCGACCACCGCCTCGGGTGAACGGCGCCCGGGACGTGCGTAGATCGTGCTCGTCAGCGCCGTACGCCCGGCGGCGCTGCGGGACAACCGCTCGATCAGCGGCACGGGCATCGAGAGCGCGGCGGCCCGCATCGCACGCAGTGTGCCGAAGGCGTACCTGCGCTCGCTCTCCGACCAGAACCCGGCGGGGGAGAGCGCCGTGACCGAGCGCACCCGCTTCTCCCGGCCCAGTTCGAGGGAGAGAAGGCCGCCGAGGGAGTTGCCCGCGACGTGCGGCCGTTCGATCCCGAGGGCCTCGCAGAAGGCACCGAGCACCGGCACGACCGTCGACAGGTCGTGGTCGAGGCCCTCCGGCAGCGCGGGCGAGGTACCGAAGCCGGGCAGGTCGACGGCCACGACGTCGCGTTCGGCGGCGAGGATGTCGAGTACCGGCTCCCACGCCTGCCAGTGATGGCCGATGCCGTGGAGCAGCAGCAGCGGCTCGCCCGCGCCCCTGCGTTCGTACGTCAGGGACACGCTCCGCGGACCGCGCGGGGATTCGATCGTGAACGAGATCTGCTCGGACATACGCATGACTCCCTGACTTAGACACCCTGTCAGCAAGAATTACCGCTCAGTAGGCAGGAGTTCAAGGGCCTCGGCGGAACTGGACAGAGTCCGGGCGGTCGGATGGGATGGGGGAGTGGCGACCGACACCCTGACCGACGTCTTCGAAGAACACCGGCCGATGCTCATCGGCGTGGCCTACCGCATGCTCGGCCGCGCCGCCGACGCCGAGGACGTGGTCCAGGAGGCGTGGCTGCGCTGGACGGCCGCCGACCGCGACGACGTCCGCGAGCCGCGCGCCTTCCTCGTACGCATCACCACCCGCCTCGCGCTCGACCGGCTCCGCCAGGTCCAGGCCCGCCGGGAGTCGTACGTCGGGCCCTGGCTCCCCGAACCCGTCGTCACGGACTTCGGCCCCGCCGTCCCCGACACCGCCGAGCGCGCCATGCTCGCCGACTCCGTCTCGGTCGCCGTGCTCGTCGTCCTCGAATCGCTCTCGCCGCTGGAGCGCGCGGTCTTCGTGCTCCGTGAAGCGTTCGGCTTCCCCTACGGGGAGATCGCCACCGCGCTCGACCGCACCGAGGCCGCCGTCCGCCAGCTCGCCGGCCGGGCCCGCCGCCATGTCGACGAGGGCAGGCCCCGTTACGACGTCGACCCGGCCGAGCGGCGCGACCTCACCGAGCGCTTCCTCGCCGCCGCTGCCGGCGGGGACCTCGAACAACTCCTGGACCTGCTCGCGCCCGACGTCCGCCTCGTCGGGGACAGCGGGGGCAAGTCCAAGGCGCCGCTGCGGATCATCGAGAGCGCGGACAAGGTCGGCCGCTTCCTCGCCGCCGTCGGCCAGGACCCGGAGAACCTCTACGAGTACCGCTTCATGGAGCTCAACGCGGGCCCCGGGCTGCTCGTCCTCGTCGACGGCAAGCCCGACTCGGTCTTCCAGGTCGATGTACGGGACGGGCGCATCCAGTGCGTCTACATCGTTCGCAACCCGGACAAACTCCACGCCGTGGGCATCGACTGATCCGTCGACCCGCCTCATGCGCCCCGTCTCCGCTCCGGAGGCGGGGCTCTTTGCTGCGCAGGGCTCACGGCGGCGCGAACGTCCTGTGAACGATCTACGCCAGAGGGCCGCATTCACGGGCATCCGGGTCAGCATTGGTCTTGACCAAGGGGGTGCGCCGCTTTATGGTCGCAGAGATAGTGCAGGAACCTTTAATAAACAAGGGCGCGGAAAACCGCCGGGGACACGGCGATTGCGGAGGATCAGGGTGGGGACCACGCAGCTGGAGACGGTGCCGGAGCCGAAGTACTGGCATCTCAAGACCGTGATCGGCGAAGCGCTCGACTCCGACTTCGCGGTCGGCGAGATCCTTCCCAACGAGCGCGAGCTCGCCGCGCGCTTCGGCGTCGCCCGGGCCACGCTCCGCCAGGCCCTGGAGCAGCTGGAGCTGGAAGGCCGGCTGCAGCGCCGCCGCGGCGTCGGCACCACCGTCGCCCCGCCCCGCGTCGGGGTGGACGTCTCCACCACGCAGCACGGCTGGCCCGGTGTGGCCGAGGAGAGCTGGCAGTCCGTGGACTCCGCCACCGCCGTGGCCCCCGCGTCCGTCACGCGCCTCCTGGACATCGAGCCCGACGAGCAGGTCCACGTCGTGCGCCGCCTCCGCGTCACGAACGGTCAGCCGGTCGCGGCCGAGCTCCTGTACGTGCCGTCCGGCTCCGTCCCCGAGCTGACCGCGATCGACACCCCGTCCGGCCCGGCCCGCGCCCGCAGCGTGCTGCGCGAACTCCAGCGCCTCGCCCTGGACGGCCAGGACCGTGCCGTGGAGCTCGGCTCCGCCCGCGCCGACGACGCCAAGGAACTGGACCGCCTCCCGGGCGCGCCGGTCCTCGTCGTCACGACCCGCTACCTCTCCGAGGGCCGCACGGCAGCGGTCTCGGTGGCCACGTACCGCGCGGACACCTGCCGCCTGACGTTCGGCGACTCGGGCGACCTGGTGATGGCGTCCTGAGGTAGCCGACCACCGGCTTCCCCATACGCACCGAGCCCGGCACCGGCCGCGAGCATCGGCCGACCGGGCTCCCTCCCACCCGTCAGCGACGGGCCGTCACCGTGCCCTCCACCGCGAAGAGTTGTTCCTCCACGTGGTCCAGGGCCAGGCGCAGGGCGCCCGTGCCCACCGCCGCCTCGCCCAGCATCGACAGGACCACGCGCGGCGGGCGCAGGCAGAAGCGGGCCAGCTCGTCGCGCAGGGGCTGCAGCACGCCGTCCAGGCCCGCCGCCCAGCCGCCGATCACCACCAGCTCCGGGTCGAGCGCCAGCACCAGCGCCGCCACGTCGTGCACCAGACGCTGGGTGAAACGCTCCACCGCCGCCTCCGCCTGCGCGTCGCCCTGGCGGGCCAGTGCGAAGACCTCGGTGACCGCCTGCTCGTCCAGCGGGTGCAACGGCTCGTCCGTCGTCGACAGCAGGTGCTCGGGGGTGACCCCCTGGCCGAGCAGATGCAACGCCCCGATCTCCCCGGCCGCCCCGCCGTAACCGCGGTGCAGACGCCCCCCGATCAGGGAGCCCGCGCCCGGGCTCAGTCCGGCGAGCACGAAGACGATGTCGTCGGAGTCGGTCGCCGCGCCCTTCCAGTGCTCCGCGACCGCCGCCGCGTTCGCGTCGTTCTCCACCAGCACCGGGCAGCGGAACGACCGTCGCAGCCGCTCCCCGAGCGCCAGGCCCGTCCAGCCGGGCAGCGCTGTGCCCAGCCGGACCGTGCCGTCCGCCTCGACGATCCCGGGCGTGCCGACGCCGACCGCCCGCAGGTTGGAGCGGGCCACCCCGGCCCTGCGCAGCACATCCGCGACGACCGTGCGGACCCGCTCCAGGCGCTCGTCCTCCGGCGCCGTCTCCGAGACCTCACGGGCCCCCGCGCCGATGATCCGCCCGTCGAGGCCCGACAGCAGCGCGGCGACCCGGTGCGGGCCGATCTCGATGCCCAGCAGATGCCCGGCCTCCGCCCGGAAGCGGAACCTTCGCGCCGGTCGTCCCTGCCGCCTGGCCTCGCCCTCCTCGGGTGCCGCCTCGACGACGAGACCTCCGACGATGAGCCCCTCGACGACGCCCTCGACCGTGGGCCGGGACAGCCCGGTGATCCGGGTGAGGTCCGTGAGCGTGAGCGCGTCGGCGCCCCGCAGAGCATGGAGTACCACCGCGGAGTTGATCCGCCGCAGCAGCGACGGATCCCCGCCGGTCAGCCGCCCCACAGTGTGTCCTTCCAGCTCGTACGCGTGTCTGGCGGATGTTACTCAATGGACCGGAGGGCGGCGAGCGTCGCCCGTGCTCGATGGCGGCGGGCGGGCGGCCTGACGGGGCGCCGGGTGTCAGAGCCGGCCGGTTTACTGAACCCATGACGCTCGCACAGCACCTCACCGCCCTCGATCTGCTGCGCGCCCGCGCGTTCCCCGCCGAGGGCTTTCACATGACCGAGTTAGCCGTCGAAGAACCCACGGAGGAGCAGGCGGAGGCCGAACGGGAAGCGCTCGCGCTGCTCCTGGAGTCCCGCTGGGGCCCGCCGCACCTGGTGGGTCTGTACGGACTGCTCGCCCGCGTCGGCGCGGGCGAGGCGATAGCGGAGCCCTGGGCGCTGATCTGCACCTCGGTGCCCGACATCCAGCTCTGGCACGTGGAGGCCCGCTGGGTCGCGCTCGGCCTCGCGCCGTGCGGCGAGGGGGAGTTCCGGCTCCTGGCCTGGATCACCGAAACCGACCCGCCATGACAGGCCCGCCGTGACAGACCCGCGGTGACGGCCCCGCCCCGGCAGCCCCGCTGTGACCGAAGGCGCCGATGACCCTCCGGGCCCGACGGCCCCAGCGCGCCGGGACCCGCCGTGACCGACCGACCGTCCGCCAGCCGGCAGCTCCCGCCGATCCGTCGCACCGACGCCGAGAGTTACGCCCGCCGATCCGTCGCACCTACGCCGAGAGCTGCGCCCGCCCGGTCCGTCGTACCGACGCCTGCGCCTAGGGCTGCGCCCGCCCGTCCGACGAACCGACGCCGAGAGCTGCGCCCGCCCGGTCCGTCGTACCGACGCCTGCGCCTAGGGCTGCGCCCGCCGGTCCGGGACTCCCGCTGCCTCGCGCAACCGGCCGTACTCCTCCGCCATCGACGACAGCGTCCAGCGCGCGTTCAGCCCGCTCGGGTTGGGCAGTGCCCAGATCCGTGTCTCCCCGATCGTCCGCTCCTGCGGACCGACGGCGGCGCCGCGCTCCCCGAACGCCGTTCGGTACGCCGTGATGCCGACCACGGCCAGCCATCGCGGACGCAGCCGCTCGACCCGCTCGGTCAGCAGCCGGCCGCCTTCCCGGAACTCCTCGCCGCTCAGCTCGTCGGCCCGCGCGGTCGCCCGCGCCACCACGTTCGTGATGCCGAGTCCGTACGAGAGCAACTCGTCCTGCTCCGCCGGTTTCAGCAGCCGCGGAGTGAAGCCGGACAGTTCGAGCACCGGCCAGAAGCGGTTGCCGGGACGCGCGAAGTGGTGGCCCGTCGCCGCCGACATCAGCCCCGGATTGATCCCGCAGAAGAGAACGGAAAGGCCGCCCGCGGCCACGTCGGGGATGACGCGGTCGCGGGCGGCCTCGAGCTCCTGCGGGGTGAACCGGGTCAGAGGATCGACCCGGGGGTGTACGCGGCGGCCTCCGGGTGCTGCTTGACGATCTCCTCGATACGGGAGACCACGACGGCGACCTGGTCGGCGGCGGCACCGGTGAACGACAGCTTGTCCGCCATCAGCGCGTCGAGCTGCGCGCGGTCCAGCGGGATCCGCTCGTCGGCGGCCAGCTTGTCGAGCAGCTCGTTGCGCTCGGCGCCCTGCTCGCGCATGGCGAGGGCCGAGGCGACCGCGTTCTCCTTGATGGCCTCGTGGGCGAGCTCGCGGCCCACCCCGGCGCGGACGGCGCCCATGAGGACCTTGGTCGTGGCGAGGAAGGGGAGGTAGCGGTCCAGCTCGCGGGCGACGACGGCCGGGAACGCGCCGAACTCGTCGAGCACGGTCAGGAAGGTCTCCAGGAGACCGTCGAGCGCGAAGAACGCGTCGGGCAGCGCGACCCGGCGGACCACCGAGCAGGAGACGTCGCCCTCGTTCCACTGGTCGCCCGCCAGCTCGCCCGTCATCGACGCGTAGCCGCGCAGGATGACCATGAGGCCGTTGACGCGCTCGCAGGAGCGGGTGTTCATCTTGTGCGGCATCGCGGACGAGCCGACCTGGCCGGGCTTGAAGCCCTCGGTGACCAGCTCGTGGCCGGCCATCAGGCGGATCGTCTTGGCGACCGACGACGGCGCGGCGGCCAGCTGCACGAGACCGGTGACCACGTCGTAGTCGAGCGAGCGCGGGTAGACCTGGCCGACCGAGGTGAAGGCGTGCGCGAAGCCGAGGTGCCCGGCGATGCGCTGCTCCAGGTCCGCCAGCTTGGCCGCGTCGCCGCCGAGCAGGTCCAGCATGTCCTGGGCGGTGCCGACCGGGCCCTTGATGCCCCGCAGCGGGTAGCGGGCGATCAGCTCCTCCAGGCGGCCGTAGGCGACGAGCAGCTCGTCGGCGGCCGTGGCGAAACGCTTGCCGAGGGTGGTGGCCTGGGCGGCGACGTTGTGGGAGCGGCCGGCCATGACGAGCTCGGCGTACTCGCCGGAGAGCTTGCCGAGGCGGGCCAGGACGGCGACCGTGCGGTCCCGCATCAGTTCCAGCGAGAGCCGGATCTGCAGCTGCTCGACGTTCTCGGTGAGGTCGCGGGAGGTCATGCCCTTGTGGACGTGCTCGTGACCGGCGAGGGCGTTGAACTCCTCGATCCGGGCCTTCACGTCGTGCCGGGTGACCTTCTCGCGCTCGGCGATGGAGCCGAGGTCGACTTGGTCGAGCACACGCTCGTAGTCGGCGAGGGCCGCGTCCGGGACCTCGATCCCGAGGTCCTTCTGGGCACGCAGCACGGCGAGCCACAGCTGACGCTCCAGCTTCACCTTCTGCTCGGGGGACCAGAGGACGGCGAGCTCCGCGGAGGCGTAGCGGCCGGCCAGGACATTGGGGATACGGGGCTTCGCAGTCACAGCAGTCACGTGGACAGATTCTACTGGCGGTTTCTGCAGGCCAGCGCCACCGTCGGGTTTGTCTCTTGCTACGAGACGCCCGTCACGCGCGCGTGAGTCCGGGGGTGTCCGGTGCGATCCCCCCGGACGCCCCTACGCCGTCGGCGGCTCGGTGTCCCGTGTGATCCCCCGGACACCGCTACGCCGTCGGCGGCTCGTACGGAAGCAGCTCCGGGCGCTTGGCCGGGCGGCCGTCCCCGGAGGAGCGGCCGGTCAGGCGGCGGCCGATCCACGGGCCCAGGTGCTCCCTGGCGAACCGCGCGTCGCCGATCCGGCGGGTCACCCAGCCCGGGGGCATCGTCGGAGGCATCGGCGTCCGCCAGTCGGCCTCGGGGGCCAGGCCCAGCGTCTGCCACACGGCCTCGGCCACCCGTCGGTGGCCCTCGTCGGTCAGGTGGAGCCGGTCGACGTCCCACAGGCGCGGGTCGCCGAGTGCGGGCGCTCCGTACAGGTCGACCACCAGGGCGCCGTGCCGGGCGGCGAGCTCGTCGATGTAGTCGAAGAGCTCCTCCATGCGCGGACGGAAGCGCTGCATGACGGGACCGTTGCGGCCCGGGCTGCGCATCAGGACGAGCTGCCCGCAGGACGGCGCGAGCTTCTCTACCGCCTCGGTGAGCAGCCCCCGGACCCGGCCCATGTCGCACTTCGGCCGCAGCGTGTCGTTCAGACCGCCGACCAGGGTCACCACGTCCGCCTTCATCGCGGCGGCCAGGTCGACCTGCTCCTCCACGATCTGGCCGATGAGCTTCCCCCGTACCGCGAGGTTCGCGTACCGGAAGTCGGTGGTGCGGGCGGCCAGCCGGGCCGCGAGGAGGTCCGCCCACCCCCGATAGGTCCCGTCGGGCAGCCGGTCCGACATGCCTTCGGTGAAACTGTCGCCGACGGCGACCAGACTTGTGTAGGTGGCATTCATCTCCATGACGGAGCGATCATACCGGTTGGTATGCGGATGCCGATCCGCCGGAGCCCCGGGACGCGCAAGCGCCCCGGGGCCCCGGACCCTCACCGTTACGGCGCCGCAGGGCGTCCGACCAGCTCCCGCAGGACGTCCTCCATCGTGACCAGACCGGCCAGCTTGCCGTCCTCGTCCAGGACCGCCGCCAGGTGCGTACGGCTGCGGCGCATCGCCGACAGCACGTCGTCCATCGGCGTGGCCGCCCGGACCCGGGCGATCGGCCGCATGGCCGAGACCGGGAAGGGCAGGTCGCGCGGGGTCGCGTCCAGGGCGTCCTTCACATGCAGGTAGCCCAGGATCCGGCGGCCCGTGTCGACCACCGGGAAGCGGGAGAAGCCCGACTCGGCGGACAGCGCCTCCAGCTCCTCCGGCGTCGTGCCGATCGCCGCGTACACGACCTTCTCCACCGGCATGACCACGTCCCGCACCGGGCGGCGGCCCAGTTCCAGGGCGTCGTGCAGGCGCTCCGCCGTACGGTCGTCGAGCAGCCCGGTGACGCCCGCGTCGGTGACCATCCTGGCCAGCTCGTCGTCCGAGAAGGTCGCCGAGACCTCGTCCTTGACCTCCACCCGCAGCAGCTTCAGGATCGCGTTGGCGAAGGCGTTGATCGTGAAGATCACCGGACGCAGCGCCCGGGCGATCGCCACCAGCGGCGGGCCGAGGACCAGCGCCGAGCGGGTCGGCTCGGCCAGCGCGATGTTCTTCGGGACCATCTCGCCGAGCAGCATGTGCAGATAGGTCGCCACGGACAGCGCGATCACGAACGAGATCGGGTGCACCAGGCCGTGCGGCACGCCGACCGCGTCGAAGACGGGTTCGAGCAGATGCGCGATGGCGGGCTCGGCGACGATGCCGAGCACCAGGGTGCACAGCGTGATGCCGAGCTGTGCCGCGGCGAGCAGCGCCGAGACGTGCTCCAGACCCCAGATGACGCTGCGCGCCCTCCGGTCCCCGGCCTCGGCCGCGGGCTCGATCTGACTGCGGCGTACGGAGATCAGAGCGAACTCCGCGCCGACGAAGAAGGCGTTCACGACCAGGGTCAGAAAGCCGATCAACAGCTGGATCGCGATCATCGGCCCGTCTCCCCGGTCTCCTGGGTCTCCTCGGCGGACGGCGCGTGCATCAGCACCCGCGCGGCCCGGCGCCCGGAGGCGTCCACCACGTCGAGCTCCCAGCCGGCCAGCTCCACGCTGTCGCCGACGGCGGGGATCCGCCCCAGGGAGGTGGCGAGGACGCCCGCCAGGGTCTCGTACGGTCCGTCCGGCACCCGCAGGCCGATGGCCTCCAGCTGGTCGGTGCGCGCGGCGCCGTCGGCGGACCAGAGCTCACGTCCGTCCGCGTCCACGCCCGCCGGTGCGAGGTCGGGCGTCTCGTGCGGATCGTGCTCGTCGCGCACCTCGCCGACGACCTCCTCGACGATGTCCTCCAGCGTCGCGACGCCGGCCGTGCCGCCGTACTCGTCGATGACGACAGCCATCGTCTGCTTGCCGGACAGCCGGTCGAGCAGCCGGTCGACGGTCAGGGTCTCGGGCACGAGCAGCGGCTCGCGCAGCATGTCCCCGATGCGGCGGCGGGGCCGCTCGTCGGCCGGTATCGCCAGGACGTCCTTGATGTGGGCGATCCCGACCACCGCGTCGAGGCTGCCCCGGTAGACGGGGAAGCGGGACAGGCCGGTGGCGCGGGTCGCGTTGGCGACGTCCTCCGCGGTGGCCTGCACCTCCAGGGCGGTGACCTGGACGCGCGGGGTCATCACGTTCTCCGCGGTCAGCTCGGCCAGGTTCAGCGTCCGCACGAACAGTTCGGCGGTGTCCGCCTCCAGGGCGCCCTCCTTGGCGGAGTGGCGGGCCAGCGCGACGAGCTCCTTCGGGGAGCGCGCCGAGGCCAGCTCCTCGGTCGGCTCCATGCCGAGCCGTCGCAGGATCCGGTTCGCGGTGTTGTTGAGGTGGCTGATCAGCGGCTTGAAGGCCGCGGTGAACACCCGCTGCGGCGTGGCGACCCGCTTGGCGATCGCCAGCGGCGAGGAGATCGCCCAGTTCTTCGGGACCAGCTCGCCGACGACCATCAGGACGACGGTCGACAGGGCGGTGCCGATGACCAGGGCGACCGAGGAGGCGACGGAGGAGGAGATGCCGAGGTCCTCGAGCGGACCGCGGATCAGCGCGGCGATCGAGGGCTCGGAGAGCATGCCGACGATCAGGTTGGTGACGGTGATGCCGAGCTGGGCGCCGGAGAGCTGGAAGGTGAGCGACTTGACGGCCTTGAGGGCGCTCGCCGCGCCCCTCTCACCCCGCTCCACGGCCCGTTCGAGCTCGGACCGCTCGACGGTGGTGAGCGAGAACTCGGCCGCGACGAAGGCACCGCACGCGAGCGAGAGCAGCAGCGCCACCACGAGCAGAAGCACTTCGATCATCGGTTCACCTCCGTCCCATGATCAGTCACGGGCAGAGGGATCGCGCGCTTGGTACTGGGAGGCTCGCCCATGGGCGGACGCTCACACCTTTCGATCGTGCGGGAGGGAAGAAGTACCCATGGTAAAGGACGGGCAAAGCGGCTCACCCGTGCGGGGCGGCCGGCAGCGGCTTGACCCAGCGGGTCCACTGCTGCTGGGGGTCGTACTCCGCCGCACGCCAGGCGTGCTGCCCGAGTTCGTTGTGGTCGAGGACCATGGCGTCGGCCCGGCGCCCGCCGAGCCGCACGAAGCGCTCCTCGGCCGCGGCGAGCAGAGCCCCGCCCACGCCCCGGCGGCGATGGTCCGGGTGGACGGCGAGCCGGTAGAGGTGGCAGCGCCAGCCGTCGAAGCCGGCGATCACCGTGCCGGCGAGCTCGTCGCCGCGCTCGGCGAGGATCAGGGCCTCGGGGTCGCGGGCCACGAGCCGCTCGATCCCGTCCCGGTCGTCGCTGATGCTGGTGCCCTCGGCGGCCACCTTCCAGAAGGCGAGGACGGCGTCGAGGTCGGTCGGGGCGGCGGTCCGGATGCGCAGTTCGGTCATGATCCGCATCCCACCACCGCCTCCGGCCGCCGTCGACCGTGTTTCGCCATACGGGCGGACAGCAGTCCAGGCCCGCCCGAAAGGGCGGGCCTGGACATCACGGCCGGGGCCTCAGGGCCCGGGCTTCACGGTCAGACGAGGTCGAACCGGTCCAGCTCCATGACCTTCGTCCACGCGGCGACGAAGTCGTTCACGAACTTCCCCTTCGCGTCGTTGCTCGCGTAGACCTCGGCGAGCGCGCGCAGCTCGGAGTTCGAGCCGAAGACCAGGTCGGCGCGGGTGCCGGTCCACTTGACCTCGCCCGCCGCGTCGCGGCCCTCGAACTCGTCCTGCGCCGAGGACGTCGACTTCCACGTCGTGCCCAGGTCGAGCAGGTTGACGAAGAAGTCGTTGGACAGCGTGCCAGGCTTGTTCGTCAGGACGCCGTGCTTGGACTGGGCGTGGTTGGCGCCCAGGACACGGAGGCCGCCGACGAGGACCGTCAGCTCGGGGGCGCTGAGGGTCAGCAGGTTCGCCTTGTCGAGCAGGAGGTACTCGGCCGGCAGACGGTTGCCCTTGCCGACGTAGTTGCGGAAGCCGTCGGCGGCCGGCTCGAGCGCGGCGAACGACTCGACGTCCGTCTGCTCCTGCGCGGCGTCGACACGGCCCGGCGTAAACGGCACCTCGACGTCGTGGCCGCCGTCCTTGGCCGCCTTCTCGACGGCCGCGGAGCCCGCGAGCACGATCAGGTCGGCCAGCGAGACCCGCTTGCCGCCCGCGGAGTTGAAGGACTCCTGGACGCCTTCGAGCGTACGCAGGACCTGCGCGAGCTCGTCCGGGTTGTTGACCTCCCAGTTGCGCTGCGGCTCCAGGCGGATGCGGCCGCCGTTGGCGCCGCCGCGCTTGTCGCTGCCACGGAAGGAGGAGGCCGCGGCCCAGGCCGCGGAGACCAGCTGGGCGACCGTGAGGTCCGAGCCGAGGATCTGCTCCTTGAGGGAGGCGATGTCCGCGGCGTCGATCAGCTCGCCCTCGCGCGCCGGCAGCGGGTCCTGCCACAGCAGCACCTCGGAGGGGACCTCCGCGCCGAGGTAGCGCACGACCGGGCCCATGTCGCGGTGCGTCAGCTTGTACCAGGCGCGGGCGAAGGCGTCCGCGAACTGCTCCGGGTTCTCGTAGAAGCGGCGCGAGACCTGCTCGTAGGCCGGGTCGAAGCGCAGCGACAGGTCGGTGGTGAGCATGGTCGGGCGGTGCTTCTTCGACGCGTCGTGGGCGTCGGGGATGATCTCCTCGGAGTTCTTCGCCACCCACTGGTGAGCACCGGCCGGGCTCTTGGTGAGCTCGTACTCGTACTCGAAGAGGTGCTTGAAGAAGTCGTGGCCCCACTGCGCGGGCGTGGTGGTCCAGGTGACCTCGAGGCCACTGGTGATCGCGTCGCCGCCCTTGCCGGTGCCGTACGAGTTCGCCCAGCCGAGGCCCTGGGCCTCGAGCGGCGCGGCCTCGGGGTCGGCGCCGACGTTCTCCGCCGGGCCGGCGCCGTGCGCCTTGCCGAAGGTGTGGCCACCGGCGATGAGGGCGACGGTCTCCTCGTCGTTCATCGCCATGCGGCGGAAGGTCTCGCGGATGTCGCGGGCCGCGGCGATCGGGTCCGGGTTGCCGTTGGGGCCCTCGGGGTTGACGTAGATGAGGCCCATCTGGACCGCGCCGAGCGTGCTCTCCAGCTCGCGGTCACCGGTGTAGCGCTCGTCGCCGAGCCAGGTGGTCTCGGGGCCCCAGTAGACGTCCTCGTCGGGCTCCCACACGTCGGCGCGGCCGCCGGCGAAGCCGAAGGTCGTGAAGCCCATCGACTCCAGGGCGACATTGCCGGTGAGGATCATGAGGTCGGCCCAGGAGATGGACTGGCCGTACTTCTGCTTGACCGGCCACAGCAGGCGGCGGGCCTTGTCGAGGTTGCCGTTGTCCGGCCAGCTGTTCAGCGGGGCGAAGCGCTGCTGGCCGGCGCCGGCGCCGCCGCGGCCGTCGCTGATGCGGTACGTACCGGCGCTGTGCCAGGCCATACGGATCATGAGCGGGCCGTAGTTGCCGAAGTCCGCGGGCCACCAGTCCTGCGAGGTGGTGAGCACCTCCGCGATGTCGCGCTTGACGGCCGCCAGGTCGAGGGCCTTGAACGCCTCGGCGTAGTCGAACTCCTCGCCGAGCGGGTTCGCCACCGCGGGGTTCTTGGCAAGGATCTTCAGATTGAGCCGCTCCGGCCACCACTGGCGGTTTCCGCCGCCCTGGGTCGGGTGCGCGGCACGCGCGGTGTGCGCGACCGGGCAGCCACCCGCTCCCTCGGCTTTCGCGTCGGTGACGACTGCATCGTGGTTCTCGGACATGGGAATCCTTCCGGACGGGGCGGATCGCGGTGCTCAGCCGGGGCGACTCCGGAGGCGGTCGTGCCGCCGACCGGAGCCATCTTGTCCCTTGGCTATTGCCGGAATAGATCCTACGATAGACAGAGTCCAAGTCAAGAAGCGCGCCAATCCTCTATCCCATCGGAAGCCTGACGTCCCTTGGTGAACGTCGCGTGTCCCTCCGAAGTCCGAGCTGAATGGGTGAACCGACATGAGCGACCTGCTGGAGCGACTGCGTGGGCGTGGCTGGCGGATGACCTCGCAGCGGCGTGTCGTCGCGGAGGTCCTCGACGGCGACCATGTGCACCTCACGGCCGACGAGGTCCACGTCCGCGCGGCCCGGCGGCTGCCCGAGATCTCCCGGGCGACGGTCTACAACACCCTGGGGGAGCTGGTCTCCCTCGGCGAGGTCATCGAGGTCTCCACCGAGGGCCGCGCGAAGCGCTACGACCCGAACGCGCACCAGCCGCACCAGCACCTGGTCTGCGCCGGCTGCGGCACCATCCGTGACGTCCACCCGACCGGCGACCTCCTGGCCGACCTCCCGGCGGAGGAGCGGTTCGGCTTCGCGGTGTCCGAGGTCGAGGTCACGTACCGAGGGCTGTGCCCCTCCTGCGCGTAGCGGGTCCGGGCCGCGTCAGCCCGTGCGCAGCTCCTCGATCACCGGTCCGAACGTCTCCATGGCGTCGTCCAGGACCGTGAGATACGAGAACCCGTACCGCTCGCGCTGCTCGCGCAAGCGGTCGGCGATCTCCCGCACGCTGCCGACGGCGAGCAGTGGGAGTTCCAGGACCTGGTTCTCGCTCAGATGCGACACGTACGGCAGGAAGTCCGCCAGCGCCGTGGCCCGGTCCTCGGTCACCACGACCCGCTGGAGCAGCAGGTTCAGCTCGGCCGGGGCGAGGCGGTCGGCCTCCTTCTCGAAGCGGCGGTACGTGGCCACCCGCTCGTCCATCTCCTCGGCGGACAGGACCTCGACCCGGCCCCCCTCGGTGCGTCCGCCGGTGAAGGCCATGACATCGGCGTGGCGGGCGGCGAGACGCAGCACGCGGTCGCCGTTGCCGCCGATCAGCAGCGGAGGGCGGGACGCCCCCTCCGTGTCGAGGATCCGCTCCAACTCCTCGACGGTGCGGGTGAGATGGTCGACCCGCGGGCCCGGCGGGAGGAAGTCGATCCCCGCCCGCTCGTGTTCCTCGCGCACATAGCCCGCGCCCAGTCCCAGCTCCAGCCGGCCGGCGGTCAGGGCGTCCGTCGTGGTGACCTCGCGAGCCAGCAGCGCCGGATTCCAGAAGCCCGCGTTGAGTACGAAGGTCCCCACGCGCGGCCGGGTCGTGGCCTCGGCCGCGGCCACCAGGGCGGGGAAGGGGGCGGGCATCCCCAGATGGTCGGGGACGAGGATCAGGTCGTAGCCGAGTTCCTCGGCGCGGCGGCAGCGTGCGCGCCACTCCTCGCCGGTGCCGGGCTTCAGCATGTTGACCGCGAAGCGGAACGGTAATGCCATGGCGGCTCCCCTTGTCGGTGCTAGCGCGCCGGCGCTAGCGTGGTCGTGTGGCCAAGACTCAGCTGAACGTACGTGTGGACGAAACTACCGCCGACACGGCCCGCCGAAGGGCACAACAGCGCGGAGTGAGCGTCAACCGCTATATCGAGGAGCTCGTCCAGCAGGACGCGGGCGAGTCGGGGCGGGCCTTCGTCGAGGCGGCCGCCGACTTCATGAGGCAGTACGAGGGCGTGTTCGCCGAGGAGTTCGCCTCGGAGCGTGGCCGCACCGCATGAGCCTCACGGTCGACATCTCCTGGCTGCTCATGGTCGCCGAACACCAGACGCCCGGCGACCCCCAGGTCACCGACTGGGGCGCGCTCGTCGCCGCGGTCGGCCGGCACGACGCCGAGATCTTCGGCGTGCCCGTCTACAGCGACCCGCACGCCCGCGCCGCCGCCCTGCTCCAACTCCTGCTGCACATCCCGGCCCTGGAACACTCCAACGCGATGTTCGCCTCGGCCGTGGCCTACGGCTATCTCGTCGCCAGCGGTCTGAAGGTCGTCACCTCGCCCGAACAGGTCCGCGATCTGGCCCGCCTGGTCAAGAAGGGCGAGGCCGACGTCCGCGTCATCGCCGCCGAGCTGCGTCAGTGGAGCCGTTGATCCTTCGGCTTCTCAGACCCGTCGAGCCGAGCCCAACACGCAGTAGGAGGAGGGGAGTCGAGTCCCCTTCTCCGGCACGGTGAACTCGCGGTACGTGATCGGTTCGAACCCCGCCGCCTCGATCGCCGCCAGTGGATCGCGCGCCGTGTGACAGCCGCCGAACAGCAGCGGCCACACCGTGCGGTCCAGGGCGCGCTGGGTCCGGGCCATCCCGGGCGAGGGCGCCAACCCGTGCTCGAGGAAGCGCAGTTCACCACCCGGGCGCAGCACACGGCGCAGCTCGGCGAGCGCCCTCGGCACATCCCGTACCGTGCACAGAACCAGCGAGGCCACCGCCGCGTCGAACGCCTCGCTCTCCACCGGGAGCGCCTCCGCCGCACCGGGCACCACATCCACCGGCACCTCGGCGCGCAGGGCGGCATCGGCCGCCAACGACCGCAGGTGGCGCTCGGGTTCGATGGCCACGACCTCGGACACCGTGCCGGGATAGTGCGCGAAGTTCAGCCCGTTCCCGGCGCCGATCTCGATGGCGCGGCCGGACAGACCGGTCAGCAGCTCCGTACGAAGGGCGCCGATGCCGCCCTTCGTATCCGCGGAGACGCTGAACCGCGCGTAGAAGCGCGCGAAGAGGGGATGGTGGACGGCGTCCCGGGGGACCCGGGTGGAACGCGTGGACATACGCGGACCTCCTCCTCCGACGCTCGAGGGCGCAGACGCGGACGGACGGGAGGATTCTGCCCGCGTACCGCCCTTCTCAGCCCGACACGAAGCAGAACTCGTTGCCCTCGGGGTCACGCATCACCTGAAAGGCCCCTTGAGGGTCGGTGACGATGCCACCGACGCGGCTCGCGCCGAGGGCGGTCGCCTCGTCGGCCGCCGCGTCCAGCTCGGGTGCCTCCAGATCCAGATGGAGCCGGTTCTTGACGGCCTTGCCCTCGGGCACCTGCTGGAAGGCGATCCGTACGAAACCGGGCGGCTCGACGTAGGACCTGTCGGGGCTCGGGTCGACCGGAGCCCCGCCGAGGAGGCCGGCCCAGAACCGCACCAGAGCCGCCGGATCGGCGCAGTCGAAAACGAGCTCCGAAACGTGTGCGCGCATGGCTC
This sequence comes from Streptomyces sp. NPDC056527, assembly GCF_042794475.1. Taxonomy (NCBI): domain Bacteria; kingdom Bacillati; phylum Actinomycetota; class Actinomycetes; order Kitasatosporales; family Streptomycetaceae; genus Streptomyces; species Streptomyces sp. NPDC056527. The sequence continues at coordinate 63,389 of NZ_JBHTTQ010000015.1, read as the reverse complement.
CAGCTTACGGAGGTCAGGGCCGGGCGCTCGCGGTGAACCCTTCGGCGTCCCAGGCCCCGCCGAGCGCCGGGGCCAGCCACTCGCCCGCGCGCGCCCGGAACGCGGCCGGATCGAGACCGCCCGCGCCCTCCGGCACGGCTCCGAGCAGCGGCGCCCCGGCCATCTCCGGCAGTTCGGCCAGATTGCAGCGCGAGGCCAGGTCCGGGGCGGCCGGCCAGCTGCCGACGACGACGCCGAGCTGCTCGATGCCGCGTGCCGCGAGCGCCTCGGCGGTGAGCTGGGTGGTGTTGAGCGTGCCGAGCCCGGCGGGCACCACGACGAGCACCGGGGCGCCGAGCAGACGGGCCACGTCGGCGAGGGTGCCGCCCTCCTCGTCGAACCGGACCAGGAGCCCGCCCGCACCCTCAACCAGGACCAGATCGTGCTCGGTGGCCAGCTTCGCGGCCGCCTCGGCGACCTCCTGGGGCCCGACCGGCGCCATGCCCGCCCGCCGGGCGGCCGTGGCGGGCGCCAACGGCTCGGGGAACCGCGCCAGTTCGGCCGAGGTCCCCGCCCCGGAGAGCCGTACGACCTCGTCCGCGTCCCCGCGCTCGCCCGGTTCGAGCCCGGTCTGGGCGGGCTTGAGCACGGCCACCGAACGGCCCTGGGCCGTGGCGACGGCGGCCACGGCCGCCGTCACGATCGTCTTGCCGATCTCCGTGCCCGAACCGCTGACGACGATGACGGTCATGGTGTGTCGCATCCTCTCTGAGCCCCCGCGGCCGCACGGTCGTGGGGTCGTCTGGCGCGCCGGCCCGCACCGGGCCCCGCAGGGCATCGGCACGGACCGGCTTCCGTTGCTCCGGGCGGCGCGGCCCGGTCGGTCAGCCCGCCACCGCGGCCGCGCGCACCGCGGCGCAGATACGCGCCAGGTCCGCGTCGCCGGTCACGAACGGCGGCATCGTGTAGATCAGGTCGCGGAACGGCCGCAGCCACACGCCCGCCCGGACCGCCGCCTCCGTGGCCGCGGCCATGTCGACGTCGTGGTCCAGCTGGACGACGCCGATGGCGCCGAGCACCCGCACGTCCCGGACGCCGGGCAGCGAGGCGGCCTCGGCGAGACCCTCGCGGAGCCCCGTCTCGATCCGCTTGACCTCCAGCGCCCAGTCCTGCGACATCAGCAGGTCGAGCGAGGCGAGGGCCACGGCCGAGGCCAGCGGGTTGCCCATGAACGTCGGCCCGTGGGCGAGCACCGGGACCTCGCCGAGCGAGATCCCCTCGGCGATCCGCGTCGTGCAGAGCGTCGCCGCCATCGACAGATAGCCGCCGGTCAGCGCCTTGCCCACACACATCACATCGGGCGAGATGCCGGCGTGGTCGGCGCCGAACAACGTGCCGGTGCGCCCGAACCCGGTCGCGATCTCGTCGAAGATCAGGAGCACGCCGTGTTCGTCGCACGCCTCACGCAGGACCCGCAGGTACTCGGGCGGGTGGAACCGCATCCCGCCCGCGTTCTGCACCACCGGCTCCACGATCACCGCGGCGATCTCGTCCGCGTGGAGCGCGATCTGCTCCCGAAGCATCTCGGCGTACGACTCCTCGTACGCGGTGGGCGGCGCGTCCACGAAGACCTGCTGCTGGAGCACGCCCGACCACAGCTGGTGCATCCCGCCCTCCGGGTCGCACAGCGACATCGGCTGCCACGTGTCGCCGTGGTAGCCGCCACGCCAGGTCAGCAGCCGCTGCTTGCGGGGTTTGCCGACCGAGCGCCAGTACTGCAGACACATCTTGGCCGCGACCTCGACGGAGACCGAGCCCGAGTCGCTGAGGAAGACATGCCGGAGCGGCTCGGGGGTGATCTCCACCAGGCGGGCGGCGAGCCGGACGGCCGGCTCGTGGGTCAGCCCGCCGAACATGACATGACTCATCCGGTCCAGCTGGCCGCGCGCCGCCTCGTTGAGCACGGGGTGGTTGTAGCCGTGGATCGCGGACCACCACGAGGACATGCCGTCGATCAACTCGTCCTGACCGTGAACGGGTTCGGCGAGCTTGAGCCGTACCCCGGACGCGGACGCGACGACCAGCGGGTCCGTACGGCCCGGCATGGGCGCGTAGGGATGCCAGACGTGCGCCCGGTCCAGGGCGAGCAGTTCCTCGTTACGCATTCGGCGCGAGCTCCGTCCCGGCGCCCCGGCGGCGCACCGCGACCAGGTCCGTACGGGCTCCCGGCACCTCGGCCGGCTCGGTCTCCGGGGCCTCCGCCTGCGTCGCGTGGCCACCGCACGGCCCACAGCCGCCGCCCGCCTCGGCGTGCGAGCCGCAGCCCGCACCCGTCTCGGCCTGGGAGCCGCAGCCGGCCGAGGCCGAGGAGCCGCACCCACCGGCGGCACCCGCCGCCGCGAGCGCGTCCGCGCGGTGCTTCGGCAGCGTCGTCGTGCCCGCGCCCTCGATCTCGAAGCCCGCGTCCGCGATCATGTCGAGGTCCGCCTGACCGGCCTGGCCCTCGCTCGTCAGGTAGTCGCCGAGGAAGATCGAGTTGGCGATGTTCAGCGCGAGAGGCTGCATCGAGCGCAGGTGCACCTCGCGCCCGCCCGCGATCCGGACCTCCACGTCCGGGCAGACGAAGCGGACCATCGCCAGGATCCGCAGGCAGCGCTGCGGGGTGAGGTTCCACTCCTTCGCGAGCGGAGTGCCCTCGAACGGGATCAGGAAGTTCACCGGCACCGAGTCCGAGTCGAGGTCGCGCAGCGCGTAGACGACGTCGACCAGGTCCTCGTCGCTCTCGCCCATGCCCGCGATCAGACCGGAGCAGGCGGACAGACCGGCGGCATGCGCCTTCTGCACGGTGTCCACCCGGTCCTGGTAGGTGTGGGTGGTCGTGATCTCCCCGTACGTCCCCTCGGACGTGTTCAGGTTGTGGTTGTAGGCGTCGGCGCCCGCCTCACGCAGCCGCTCCGCCTGGCCGTCCGAGAGCAGACCGAGGCACGCGCAGACCTCGACGCCCTCGTTCTGCTCCTTGATCGCCTCGATGGTCTTGCCGACCCGATCCACGTCCCGGTCCGTCGGCCCACGACCGCTCGCCACCAGGCAGACCCGCTTCGCACCGCCCGCGACACCGGCGGCGGCGGCCTGGGACGCCTCGTCCGGCTTCAGCCAGGTGTACTTCAGGATCCCGGCCGTCGAGCCGAGCCGCTGGGAACAGTACGAGCAGTCCTCGGGACACAGCCCGGACTTCAGATTGACCAAGTAGTTCAGCTTCACCCGACGCCCGAACCACTGGCGGCGTACCTTGCCGGCCGCGGCCACCACATCGAGCAGTTCGTCGTCGGAGGTCGCCAGCACGGCGAGCGCTTCTTCACGGCTCGGCAGCTCGCGCCGCAGCCCCTTCTCCACCAGCGTGTTCAGCAGGTCCATAAAGGGTGATCCTCGCCTACCGCACACCTCGCGGCCAAGGAGGATCCGAACAAACGAGGCCGTTTGAGGTGTGTGCATGGCCACACCCTGACCTCGGCCCCGGGCGGTTAGGGTCTGTGCGCTGCCTACAAAAGGATCTGCCCCATGCACCGGGACGAGGACACGCGCGGGACCGCGTTCGACTGGACCGACGCCGAGGCACGCCGCCGCGAGCGGGCCGGGCTCGTCCGCACGCTCAGGCCCCGCGCCGCCGAATCGGACCTGCTCGACCTGGCGAGCAACGACTACCTCGGGCTGACCCGTCGACCCGAGATCACGGAGGCGGCGGCCGAGGCGGCACGGCGCTGGGGCGCGGGCGCCACCGGCTCCCGCCTTGTCACCGGCACCACCCGGCTGCACACCCGCCTGGAGCGCGAACTCGCCGAGTTCTGCGGCTTCGAGGCCGCCCTCGTCTTCTCCTCCGGCTACACCGCCAACCTCGCCGCGCTCACCGCGCTGAGCAGCCGCGACTCGCTGATCGTCTCGGACGCAGGCAACCACGCCTCGATCGTCGACGGCTGCCGGCTCTCGCGCGCCGAGACGGCCGTGGTCCCGCATGCGGACCCCGAAGCGGTACGCAAGACCCTCCGGGCCCATGAGGGCCGCCGGGCCCTCGCCGTCACCGACTCGGTCTTCTCCGTGGACGGCGACAAGGCCCCACTGACCGAGATCGCCGACGCCTGCCGCGCCCACGGCGCCGCACTCGTCGTGGACGACGCCCACGGCCTGGGCGTGCTCGGTGACGGCGGCCGGGGCGCCCTGGCCGCCGCGGGGCTCGCCGGTGACGAGGACGTGGTCGCCACCCTCACCCTCTCCAAGTCGCTCGGCAGCCAGGGCGGTGCCGTCCTCGGCCCCGCACGGGTCGTCGAGCACCTGGTCAACGCTGCGCGGACGTTCATCTTCGACACCGGTCTGGCCCCGGCCGCCGCGGGCGCCGCCCTCGCGAGCCTGCGGCTCGTCCACGGCGAGCCCGGCCTCGCCGAGCGCGCGCGTACCGTCGCCACCACGTTGCACCGGATGCTCACCGAGGCCGGTCTGACCGCCGTACGCCCGGACGCGGCCGTCGTATCGGTGCGCGCCCCCTCGCCCGAGGACGCGCTGCGGTGGGCGGCCGACTGCCGCGAACTGGGCCTCGCCGTGGGCTGCTTCCGGCCTCCGTCGGTCCCGGACGGCATCTCGCGGCTGCGCCTGACGGCCCGCGCGGATCTGACGGACGCGCAGATCGACCGGGCGGTGGAGACGATCGTGCGCACCGCACCGCCGGCTCGCTGAGCGGACCAGCCCGGCCGCCCAAATACGGTCTCCCGTAGCAGAGTTCACCGCTTCGAGCGACAAATATGCACATATCTTGGTGGATCGCCATACGGGGCGGCACGATCGGTGGCACTCTGACGCGTAGCGCAATCCGGGCCGGGCCCGGTGGGAAAGGGACAGCGTCGCCATGGCAGACCACCAGGAAGCAACCGTCACTCTGCCGAGCGATCCCGCCTCGGTGTCCGCCGCCCGCAGATATGTCGCCGACATCCTGACCGGCTGGGGACTCGCCGAGGCGGGCGACACCGCCGACACGGTCCGGCTGATCGTCTCGGAACTGGCGACCAACGCCGTCCAGCACACCTTCGGGCAGTCGCCCACCTTCACCGTCGACGTCCGGCTGGAGCGTGAGGAACAGCTCCACATCGGCGTCACCGACAGTCACCCCCGCTGGCCCAAGCGGCTCCCGGCCGCGGTGCAGCAGGACAACGGCCGGGGGATGGTGATCATCCGTTTCCTGACGGCGGAGGCGGGCGGCCGGCTCTCGGTCACCCCGACCAGCGAGGGCGGCAAGACGGTCTGGATCAACCTCCCCTGGACGGCCTCGCCGGACAGGCTCCCCGCCCCCCTGGGTTAGGCCGACCGGGCGAACCCGCCCCGCAGCAGCGCCCGCAGCGACCGCGCCGCCGGCCCCGACTCCTCGCCCCGGTGCGCCACCGAGATCGTCCGGCGGAACGACGTCGGCTCCAATGCCCGTACGCCCAGCGGCGTCGCCGCCATCGAGGCGACCAGCTCCGGCACCACCGCCACCCCGAGCCCCGCGCTGACCAGCGCGCACACCAGGGCGTATCCCGGCGTCCGGCACACGACCGACGGGGTCGCACCGGCCCGGGCCAGCGCACCCTCCACACCCTGCCTCGGCGGGTGGTCCGGCGCGCTGCTGATCAGCGGCTGTCCGGCCAGCTCCGCGATCGGCAGCCGCCCCGAACCCTCCGCCAGTGCATGGCCCGGAGCCGTGACCAGGACCAACTCCTCCACCAGCAGGGGCTCCAGCACGACCCCCGGAGGCAGCGGCGCGGACTCGGCGGGCTCGTAGGTGTGGGTCAACGCCAGATCGACCTCACCCGCCGCCACCGCCGCAACCCCGCCCGGCGGCTCGTACTCGGCCACCGTCAACTCCACGTCCGGATGGGCCCGGCGGAACGCGCTCAGGACCGGTGGCAACAGATGGATCCCGACGGTGGTGAAGGTACCGACCCGCAGCCGGCCGCCGGAGAGGCCGCTGAGCTGCGCCAGCTCGTGGCGCGCCTGCTCCATCTCGTCCAGGACGCGGCGCGCGCGGGTGACGAGCAGCTCGCCCGCGGGTGTGAGCCGCGCGCCCCTGTGGTGCCGGACGAGCAGTGCGGCGCCCGCCTCGCGCTCCAGTTTGGCGAGCTGCTGAGAGAGCGCGGGCGGGGTGTAGCCGAGCCGGGTGGCGGCCCGGGTGATCGAGCCGTCCTCGGCGACCGCCACCAGCGCCGCGAGCCGCACCAGATCCTGCATAAAGGATTCCTTTGGCCAGACCCAGAAGATCGTGTCTACACACTAAAGGCTCGTGGGCGGCAGGCTGGGGTCATGGACGGACAGCTGATCGCCTTCATCGGGCTCGCGGCGGGCATGGTGGCCATGCCGGGCGCCGACTTCACCGTCGTCGTACGCAGCGCCCTCGCCTCCCGGCGCGCCGGGGTGGCCAGTGCCGTCGGCGTGGCGGGCGGGCTCCTGGTGCACACCGCTCTCGCGGTGGCGGGCCTCGCGGCCGTACTGATCGCGGTACCGGTGCTCTACCGCGTCCTGCAGATCGCCGGCGGCGCGTACGTCCTCTACCTCGGCGCGCAGGCGTTGCGCGGCGCGCTGCGGGCGACGGGGGAGCCGTCGGCCGACACCGCGGGGGAGGCGAACGTCGCCCGCGCCCTGCGCCAGGGGTTCCTTGCCAATGTGCTGAACCCGAAGGCACCCGTGCTGTTTCTGAGCCTGCTGCCGCAGTTCGTGCCGGACGGCGTCGCGGTGCTGCCGCGCACGCTGCTGCTCGCCTCGATCGTGGTGCTGCTCGCGCTGCTGTGGTTCCCCCTGGTGGCCGTCCTGGTGGACCGCCTCGGTCACTGGCTGCGCCGTCCGTGGACGGCCAGGACCGTGCAGGGGGTGACGGGCGGCGCGCTCGCCGCCCTCGGGCTGACCCTGCTGTCGGCTCCCCTCGCGGGGAACTGAGGCCGCTGCGTGAGGGTGCGGCGGCGCCACCGCACCCCCGTGACGGCCTCGTTCAGCCGCTCATGAGGTCACCCGGTCACCGGACCCGGCCGTAATAGACCCTGGACGACCAGATCCTGTCGAGCTTCACCCAGGAGCCCGTCTTGGGCGAGTGCCAGATCTTGTTGTTCCCTGCGTAGATTCCCACGTGGTAGACCCGTCCACCCGAGTGGAAGAAGACCAGGTCACCCTTCTGCCGGCTGGAGGCGGAGATGTGCCGGGTCTTGTTGTACTGCTGCTGAGCGGTACGGGGCAGCGACTTGCCCGCCTTCTTGTACGAGTAGAGCGTGAGCCCCGAGCAGTCGAACCGGGTCGGTCCGGACGCTCCGTACCTGTAGGGCGATCCCTTCTTGGCCGCCGCGACGCTCAGCGCCTTGCCGGCGTGCGCGGTCGCGGCCTGGGCCTCCGAGGTGGCGCCCGGCGCCAGCATCGTGCCGCCGACGGCGGCGAGGGTGAGAGCCGAGACGGCTCCGGCCCGGGACAGCAGGGACGGGACATGAATCTGCGCAGTCATGCGCAACCCTTCGTCAGCCGCCTGTGAAGGATGACCTGTCGGGTTCGGACTGGCGAAGTTGCCCGGCCGCGGCTGCGGCTTCACCCCGAGGAACGGCCCCACGGCTCGGTCGTCCCGTACTGCTCGGGTCCTCCACTCCTGCCGATCCACTCCTGTCGACCAGACATCCGGGACAGCGGCAGGACTCGGCGTCCGCCCGGACCGCCCCGCCGCGGTGGCGGGGGCTTGTCGTCGTGAGGGATCTTGACCCACATCCGGGGCGAAATCCGAGTTGAAACGACGCTATGTGAGGCTCCTCACGACTGATCCATTCGGGTGGACAGACATGTTTCGTGATCTTCTGAGGTTTGGCCGACGAGCCCCGTACCAGGGGAGAAACGCCCGATTCCACCAGATGCGTACACCTGTTGCGCAACTCACCCCGCACATATGTCGATTCGTCGACTACGCCGAACGAGCGAGGATTTCCGTGGTCGTGATGGGCCGAGTGGACCTCGACACGACACGCGGATATGTCAACTCGCTCGTGTCCCCGGCACGGTGACGCGCTCCGCGCGGCGCTCACCGTCCAGCACCCGCAGTGCTCGGGCCAATGTCTCCGCGTGCACTTCGGCCTCACCGCGTATATGCATCACCGTCAGGGCGTCGCGCAGGGCGGTCGCCCGTCCCACCAGGGCCTGGGCCGCCCGTAGCGCCCCATAAGTATGTAAAGTTCTGGATGGATTGATTCGACCCAGGAGATCGACGACTTCGAGATAGGCGTCGACGAACTCGCCCTCGGCGCGGGTCAGCGCTGGCAGTGGCGGCAGCTCGGGAACCATCCCCGGCTCACCTCGCCCCGGCGCCGCCGGACGCCCCGCGGTTCTGGATCACGTGATCCACCAGGCCGTACGCGGTGGCGGCCGGTGCGTCGAGGATCGTGGTGCGGTCGATGTCGGCGTCGATCCGCTCGCGGCTCCGTCCGGTGTGGGTGGCCAGCATCCCGGCGACCATGGCGCGCAGCCGGAGCAATTCCCGCGCCTGGATGTCGAGATCGCTGGGCTGCCCCTGCAACGGCTCGTCCATCGTGGGCTGCTGGAGCACGACCCGGGCGCCGGGCAGCGCCAGCCGCTTGCCGGGGGCGCCGGCCGCGAGCAGCACGGCGGCGGTGGAGGCGGCCTGGCCGAGGCAGGTGGTCTCCACGTCGCAGGTGACGACCTGCATCGTGTCGTAGATCGCGGACATCGCGCTGAGCGAACCGCCGGGGGAGTTGATGTAGAGCGAGATGTCCCGGTCGGGGTCGGCGTACTCCAGGTGCAGCAGCTGGGCGATGACGTCGTTGGCCGAGATCTCGTCGATCGGTGTCCCGAGGAAGACGATCCGCTCTTCCAGCAGCTTGGAGTACGGGTCGAGGGTCCGACTGCCGAAGCTGGTGCGCTCGGTGAACTCGGGAAGGACGTAGCGGGCATCCATGGCGGCCTCCTTGCTCCAAAATGTACAGGACGTACATTCCGTAAGATGTGGAGCATGGCCTATGAGATTCCGGTGACGCAAGCACGCGCAGAGCTCGCCGACCTGATCAACCGCGTGGTGTACGGCGACGAGCGGGTCGTCGTGACCCGGCACGGCAAGCCGCTCGTGGCGTTGGTCTCCGCCGCTGACCTGGAGAAACTCGAAGCGGCGCAGGACGCGGCCGAGGAGCGGGTGGTCAGTTCGGTCTCCACCGTCCGCACGCTCACGTCCGCTCCGGGTGAACAGGGCCGCTTCGGCATCGCGGCCCGTCACCGCGACCCGGGCACCCCCGAGGCATGAGAAAGCCGCGTGCCCCCGTCCGCTACAGCGGGGGCACGCGGCCGTAAGGGGAGGCCGCCCGGAAGCGGTCAGCCCACCGGCGCCGGCTCCGGGACCGGGGCGGGCGTCGGCGCGTCCGTCGCCCGCTCGCGCCGGCCGCCGAGCAGCAGCGCGGTCAGTCCGGCCGCCGCCCACACGCCGAGGACCAGCAGCGGCCCGCCCGCCCCGCCGCCGTCGAAGAAGGCGACGGAACGCAGCGCCGACCCGCCCGCGCCCGGCGGCAGCCACTGGCCGAGGGTGCCCGCGGGCGCCGGCAGCAACTCGGGTGCGCTCGCCACACCCGAGAACGGGTTGCCGACCAGGATCATCAGCAGCGCCCCGAGGCCGAGGCCGGGCTTGCCGAGCAGTGAGGCGAACCCCGCGAGCGTCGCGCCGATGGCGAGGACGGTCAGCGCGAGGACGCCGGCCTCCGCCCACCAGTCACCGGTGAGCGCCCCGAGCCAGCTGTGGCCGAGTGCGGTGCCGACGATTCCGGCGAGCGCGGCCGCGCCCGCCAGGGCGAGCGCCGCCCGGGCGCGGCGCAGGCCGAGCATCGTGACCAGGACCCCGGAGGCCACGCCGGCCAGGATCAGGGGGAACAGGCTCGACCCGAAGGCGCTGCCGCGCGGATCGCCCGCCGGCGCCGGGACGACGTCGGTCACCTTCATCGGGGTGCCGGCCGGCACCTGGGCGGCGACGGCCTCGCGCAGCAGTCCTGCGACGACCGGGCTCGCGGCGGAGGCGGTCAGCAGTTCGGGGCCCTGCGGTGTGACGACCACCGCGCCGTATACGACGCGGTCCTCGATCGCCGCGCGGGCGGCGGCCGCGGAGTCGTAGTGATGGACCTCGAAGGCGCCGTCGTGCCCGGTGAGGCGTTGCTCCACGGCGGCGGTGGCGGTGGCCTGCCCCGCGACACCGATCGGCAGGTCGCGCGGGGCGATCCGGGCGGCGGGCCAGGCGAAGGCCGACAGGGCCAGGGCCACGACCACGGGGATCAGCACCATCACCGCGAAGGTCTTGCGGGTGGCGGTGGCAGACATGACGTACTCGATTCAAAGAGAAGGATCGTTCGTTTTACGTGACGGGCTCACTGTCCCTCCGGAGTGGTCGCTTGTCAAGAATGAATGTTCGTTTTAGATTTCGGTCATGGCTCGTGTCTCCCAGGAACACCTCGACGCCCGTCGCCGTCAGATCCTCGACGGCGCCGCGCGCTGCTTCGCCCGCAACGGCTTCCACGCCACGTCGATGGCGGACGTGCTGACCGAGGTCGGCCTGTCGGCCGGCGCCGTCTACCGGTACTTCCGCGGCAAGGACGAGCTGATCGCGGCCATCGCGGCGGAGGCGTTCGCCGGTATCCGCGGTGCCTTCGAGGAGGCGTCCCTGGCCACCCCGCCGCCCACCCCCGACGTCCTGCTCGGCGCCGTCATGCGGATCTTCCTGGAGGAGCGCATCCCGGGCGGGGACCGTCAGGCCTTCGCGCGGCTCATCATCCAGGTCTGGTCCGAGACGCTGCGCGACGAGCATCTGTTCCAGACCCTCACCGCCGGGTACGACGGGATGCGCGAGGCGTGGACGAAGCTCGTCGAGGCCTACCGGGCCAACGGCCTGATGCGCGCCGACGTCCCCGCCGACCATGTGGCCCGGACCATGATCGCCACCGCGCAGGGCTTCATCGCCCAGCAGGCGCTCTTCGGGAACGTCGAGGTCCGTGTCCTCGAGGACGGGCTGCGGGCACTGATGTCCATGGAGACGCAAAGCCGGAGTTAACGCGCCGGAAAAACTTCCGCCCTAACGTGCAATGTCTGGCCCAGTAGCCCGTCACCGCAGTTCAACAGCATGTTGAAGATCGGTAACGTCCGCTGCTGTCCGGGAGAGACCGCCCGGTGGACGACTGTGAGGTGGAAGCGTGCAACTGACCCCGCACGAGCAGGAACGGCTGCTCATCCATGTGGCGGCGGACGTGGCCGAGAAGCGCAGAGCGCGCGGAGTGAAGCTCAACCACCCCGAGGCCGTCGCCCTGATCACCACTCACATCCTGGAAGGCGCCCGCGACGGACGCACGGTCGCGGAGCTCATGGCCTCCGGCCGCAAGGTCCTCACCCGCGACGACGTCATGGCCGGCATCCCCGAGATGATCCACGACGTCCAGGTCGAGGCGACCTTCCCCGACGGGACCAAGCTCGTCACCGTCCACGACCCGATCGTGTGACGGGGGAGCGCCGCCGATGATTCCCGGAGAGACTCTTTACGGTGAAGGTCCGGTGACCCTCAACGAGGGCCGCCCCGTGACCCGACTGACCGTCCTGAACGCCGCCGACCGGCCCGTCCAGGTCGGCTCCCACTACCACTTCGCCGAGGCCAACCCCGGCCTGGAGTTCGACCGCGCCGCCGCGCACGGGCAACGGCTGCACATCGCCGCCGGCACCGCCGTGCGCTTCGAGCCCGGCATCCCGGTCGAGGTCGAACTCGTACCGCTGCAGGGCCGTCGCGTCGTCCCCGGCCTGCGCGGCGAGACCGCGGGACCGCTCGACACCCCCGCCGCCGAGGCGGCGGGAAGGGCCGAGACGCCGGCCGTCGTCGCCGAGGAGGCGGACCATGCCTGAGCTGCACCGTGCCGTGTACGCCGACCTGTTCGGCCCCACCACCGGCGACCGCATCCGGCTCGCCGACACCGACCTGCTCGTCGAGATCGAGGAGGACCGCTCCGGCGGACCCGGCCGCGCAGGCGACGAGGCCGTCTTCGGTGGTGGCAAGGTCATCCGCGAGTCCATGGGCCAGGCCCGCACGACCCGGGCCGAAGGCGCGCCCGACACCGTCGTGACCGGCGCCGTGATCATCGACCACTGGGGCGTCGTCAAGGCCGACATCGGAATCCGCGACGGCCGGATCACCGCACTCGGCAAGGCCGGCAATCCCGACACCATGGACGGGGTCCACCCCGATCTGGTCATCGGCCCCGAGACCGAGGTGATCGTCGGCAACGGGAAGATCGTCACCGCGGGCGCCATCGACGCCCATGTCCACTTCATCTCGCCGACGGTCGTCGAGCAGGCCCTCGCCACGGGCGTCACCACCCTCGTCGGGGGCGGGACCGGACCGGCCGAGGGCACCAAGGCCACCACCGTCACGCCCGGCCCCTGGCATCTCGCCCGGATGTTCGAGGCGCTCGACACCTTCCCGGTCAACATCGGACTGCTCGGCAAGGGCAACACGATGTCCACGGCGGCCATGCACTCCCAACTCCGGGGCGGCGCGCTCGGGTTCAAGATCCACGAGGACTGGGGGGCGACCCCGGCCGTCATCGACGCCTGCCTCGGTGTCTGCGAAGAGACGGGCGCCCAACTCGCCATCCACACCGACACCCTGAACGAGGCGGGATTCGTCGGCGACACCCTCGCCGCGATCGCGGGACGCACCGTCCACGCGTACCACACCGAGGGCGCCGGAGGCGGGCACGCCCCCGACATCATCACCGTCGTGTCCGAGCCGTACATACTGCCCAGCTCGACCAACCCGACCCGGCCGCACACCGTCAACACCATCGAGGAACACCTCGACATGCTGATGGTCTGCCACCACCTCAATCCGGCCGTCCCCGAGGACCTCGCCTTCGCCGAGTCCCGCATCCGCCCCTCGACCATCGCCGCCGAGGACGTGCTGCACGACCTCGGCGCCATCTCGATCATCTCCTCGGACTCGCAGGCCATGGGGCGTATCGGCGAGGTGATCATGCGCACCTGGCAGACCGCGCACGTGATGAAGAAGCGCCGGGGAGCCCTCCCCGGCGACGGCCGCGCCGACAACCACCGGGCCCGCCGCTATGTCGCCAAGTACACGATCAACCCGGCCGTCGCCCAGGGGATGGACCACCTCGTCGGCTCGGTCGAGCCCGGCAAGCTCGCGGACCTCGTGCTCTGGGATCCGGCGTTCTTCGGTGTGAAGCCGCAGACCGTGCTCAAGGGCGGCCAGATCGCCTACGCGCAGATGGGCGACGCCAACGCCTCCATCCCCACCCCGCAACCCGTGCTGCCCCGCCCGATGTTCGGGGCGCTGGGGAAGGCCGCGGCGGCCGGCTCCTTCAACTTCGTCGCCCAGGCGGCGATCGAGGACGACATCGCCCAACGGGTGGGCGTGAACAAGGAGTTCACGGCCATCGGCAGCACCCGGCGCGTGACCAAGGCGGACATGCGCGAGAACGACGCGCTGCCCCGGGTCGAGGTCGACGCCGACACCTTCACGGTCACGATCGACGGCGAACCGGTCGAGCCCGCGCCCGCCGCGGAACTGCCCATGGCCCAGCGCTACTTCCTCTTCTGATGACGAGTCGCGCAGCCCTCCTCGTGCTCGCCGACGGGCGCTTCCCCGCCGGCGGGCACGCCCACTCCGGCGGGGCCGAGGCCGCCGTCAAGGCCGGCCGGATCACGGACGCGGCGAGCCTCGCCGCGTTCTGCCACGGCCGGCTCCGCACCAGCGGGCTCACCGCGGCGGCCCTCGCCGCCGCCGCCGCGCTCGGCCACGACAAGTACGCCCTCGACACGGCCGCCGACGCCCGCACCCCCTCGCCCGCCCTGCGCGCCGCCGCCCGCAAGCTCGGCCGGCAGATGATGCGGGCGGCCCGGGCCACCTGGCCCTGCCCCGAACTCGACTCGCTCGCCGCCGCGTTCCCGCGCGGCGCCCACCAGCCCGTCGTCCTCGGCGTCGCCGCCCGCGCCGCCGGGCTCGGCCCGGAGGACGCCGCGCACTGCGTCGCGTACGAGGCCGTCAGCGGCCCCGCCACCGCCACGGTCCGGCTGCTGAGCCTGGACCCCTTCCAGGCCACCGCCGTCCTCGCCCGCCTCGCCCCCGTCATGGACCTGGTCGCCGAGGAGGCCGCCGCAGCCGCCCGGCAGGGCGTCGACGCCCTGCCCGCCGCCTCCGCGCCCCTCCTCGACATCACCGCCGAGCAGCACGCGTCCTGGCCCGTCCGTCTCTTCGCATCCTGAGAACCACTGGAGCCGCCCCATGCACCTCGACCACTCCCAGGACCACCTCGGCGCCGTCTCCGCCGACGCCCACCGCCCCGACGGCACCCGGCGCGCGCTGCGGATCGGACTCGGCGGACCCGTCGGCTCGGGCAAGACCGCGACCGTCGCCGCGCTCTGCCGGGCCCTGCGCGACCAGCTCTCCATCGCCGTGGTCACCAACGACATCTACACCCGCGAGGACGCCGAGTTCCTGCTCCGCAACGCGGTCCTGCCCCCCGAGCGCATCCAGGCCGTCGAGACCGGCGCCTGCCCGCACACCGCGATCCGCGACGACATCTCCGCCAACCTCGAAGCCGTCGAGGAGCTGGAGGACACCGTGGGCCCGCTCGATCTGATCCTGGTCGAGTCCGGCGGCGACAACCTCACCGCCACCTTCTCCAAGGGCCTCGTCGACGCCCAGATCTTCGTCATCGACGTCGCGGGCGGCGACGACATCCCCCGCAAGGGCGGCCCCGGCGTCACCACCGCCGACCTGCTGGTCGTCAACAAGACCGACCTCGCCCCGTACGTCGGCTCCGATCTGGAGCGGATGGCCCGCGACGCGAAGGAGCAGCGCGGCGAGCTGCCCGTCGCCTTCACCTCGCTCACCGGCGAGCAAGGGGTCGGCCCCGTGGCCGAGTGGGTCCGCGGGCGACTCGCCGCCTGGACCGCGACCGCCGCCGCATGAGCCTGAGCGCCACCGCCAGGATCGTCGCCGACGCCGACGGCGGACTGCCGATCCTGGAGAGCGACGGGCCCCTCGCCGTCCGCCGCACCCGCACCACCGGCCCGTACACGCGCGTCACCGTCGTCGGCGCGATGAGCGCGCCGCTCGGCGGTGACCGGCTCGCGATCGAGACGGACGTACGGGACGGGGCACGGCTCCTGGTCGACTCGGCCGCCGCGACCGTGGCCCTCCCCGGCCGCGCGGCCGAACCCGCCGCGTACGACATCAGGATCACCGTCGGCGACGACGCCGTGCTGCGCTGGCTGCCCGAACAGCTCGTCTCCGCGTACGGTTCCGACCTGCGGATGCGGACCACCGTCGAACTCGCCCCCACCGCACGGCTCGTGCTCCGCGAGGAGCAGATCCTCGGCCGCCACGGCGAGGAGCCCGGCACGCTCGTCACCCGCCTCACCGTCCGCCGCGCCGGACGGCCCCTGCTCGACCAGGAGTTGGCGTACGGACCCGGCGCCGGCGGCGGCTGGGACAGCGGCGCCGTCCTCGCCAGGCACCGTGCGACCGGACAACTCCTCGTCGTCGACCCCGAGTTCGAGGACAAGCCGGTCGAGCCCCGTGCGCTCGCCGGGAACGCCGTCCTCGCCCCGCTCGCCGGACCCGCCGCCCTCGTCACCGTCGTCGCCGACGACGCCCTCCGACTGCGCCGGACCCTCGACGAGGCGCTGGGCATCCTCGCGCCGCCCTGAGTTCACCGCTCAGCGGTACACCGGTCTCCGGTTATTGGTTCGGCAAAGAAACAGGTGTACGCCCTTTTGCCGTGCACTGGTGGAACGAAAGGATCCCCCGGACAGACCGACATCACGGCGCCGCCACGGGGGCGGCGCCGAAGAGGGGGAGGCATCACGTGAGACGCACAGCAGTGCTCGGCTCGGCCGGCACTCTGATAGCGGGCACGCTCATGGCGGGCGCACTGGCAGCGCCGGCCGCCACGGCCGACAGCCGCCACCGGCCGGACAGCGAGGCGCGCGGCGTCGCCCTGGCCGCCGAGCGGGCGGCCGAGCAGGGCATCGACTGGCAGGACTGTCCGGCCGACTGGGGCCTGGAGAAGCCCATCACCTGCGGCTGGGTCACCGTCCCGGTCGACTACAGCCGGCCGAACGGCAAGCAGATCAAGATCGCCGTCGACCGCATCGGCGCCACCGGCACGCCCGCCGAGCGCCAGGGCGCGCTGCTCTACAACCCGGGCGGCCCCGGCGGCTCCGGCCTGCGCTTCCCGCGCCGGGTCACCACCAAGGCCCCGCTCTGGGTGAACACCGCCAAGGCGTACGACTTCGTGGGCTTCGACCCGCGCGGGGTCGGCCACTCGGCGCCCATCTCCTGCGTCGACCCGGCCGAGTTCGTCAAGGGCCCCAAGCCCGACCCGGTCCCCGACAGCGAGGCCGACAAGCGCGCGCAGCGCAAGCTCGCCGCCGAGTACGCCGACGGCTGCGCCGAGAAGAGCGGCGACATCCTGCCGTACATCAACACCCTCAACACCGCCCGCGACCTCGACGTCATCAGGGCCGCGCTCGGCGAGAAGAAGCTCAACTTCGTCGGCGTCTCCTACGGCACCTACCTCGGCGCCGTCTACGGCACGCTCTTCCCGACGCACGTCCGCCGCATGGTGCTCGACAGCGTCGTCAACCCGTCGACGCGCAAGATCTGGTACGAGGTCAACCTCGACCAGGACATCGCCTTCGAGGGCCGGCTCAAGGACTGGATGACCTGGGTCGCCCAGCACGACGCCACCTTCCACCTCGGCGACACCTACACCGAGGTCCGGCAGCAGTGGGAGACCCTGCGCGCCGACGCCAAGAAGAAGCCCCTCGGCGGCAAGGTCGGCCCGGCCGAGCTCATCGGCTTCTTCCAGAACGCGCCGTACTACGACTCCATGTGGGTGCCGGTCGCCAAGGCCTGGAGCGCGTACGCCGCCGGTGACCCGCAGCCGCTGATCGACTCGGCGGCCTCCGACCCCACCGACACGGCCGGCAACGCCGCCTCCGAGAACGGCAACGCCGTCTACACCGCCGTGGAGTGCGCCGACGCCCCCTGGCCGACCAGCTGGAAGAAGTGGGACCGCGACAACAGCCGGCTCCACGAGCAGTACCCGTTCATGACCTGGTCCAACGCCTGGATGAACCTGCCCTGCGCCACCTGGTCCACCCCGCGCCAGCGCCCGACCGAGGTGCGGACCGGCAAGGGCCTGCCGCCGGTGCTCATCGCCCAGTCCGAGCGCGACGCGGCCACGCCGTACGCCGGAGCGCTCGAACTGCACAAGCGGTTCAAGGGCTCGCGCCTGATCACCGAGAGGGACGCCGGCTCGCACGGCATCACCAACCTCACCAACCCCTGCCTGAACACCCGGGTGGAGGCATACCTGCTGTCGGGCAAGCTCGACAGCAAGGACGTGACCTGCGGACCGCACGCCACGCCCCAGCCGTAGTCACCGTATGACCCTTCGAGGGGCGGCCGTCGCGCGACGGCCGCCCCTCGTTCACGCGCGGGCGGCGAGCCAGGCGTCCTCGGCGGCGTAGTCGAAGAAGTCCACCTGGTACTTCACCAGTCCGGGGAACGCCTCCCGCCAGTCCCGCACGGCGAGTTGCCCGGCCAGCCACTCGACCGTCGCCGGCAGGGACTCCTCGTACGACACCAGCGGCCGGTACCCCAGCTCCCGCTCCGCCGCGGTCATGTCGTAGACGACCGGACGCGGCGCCGTCCACGGGGTGAGCCCCACCGTGCCCTCCGGCGGCCCCTCGAAGAGGACCGTCTCACTCTCGACACCCAGCACCGCGTCGATCGCCCGCCCGATCTCCGCCACCGTCGGCGCCTGCGGATCCGCGCCGTTCAGCACCCGGCTGCCCGGGTTCGCCGCCGCCAGTCGGATCAACTCCCCGAGATTGTCCGCGTGGACGGGGTGGAACCGTGACGCGCCGTCGTACGAGAGGACGCGCACCGGCCGCCCGTCGAGTGCCCGCTTGACGAACCACAGCTCGCGCGGCCCCGGGCTGTGCAGCCCATGGATCGCCCCCGCCCGCACCACCGTCGTCGGCAGCGTCTCGCCCGCCGCGAGCAGCTCCCGCTCCAGGGCGACCTTCCTCGTGCCGTACGACCCGTCACCCGGGGAGACCGTCCGCCAGGACTCCGGAATCGGCACCGGGTAGGCGGGGAAGCCGTCCGGCTCGTCCTGGGTGTCGAAGCTGCGGCCTCGCTCGTCCTCGTAGACCGCGCCGCTGGAGATCACCACCGCCGAGCCGATCCGGTCGGCGAGCCCGGTCACCTGCCGTCCGTGCGCGCCGTCGTAGGCGACGATGTCCACCAGAACGTCACAGCCGTCGCCGAGCGCCGCGGCGAGCGCGCCCTCCTCGTTCCGGTCCACCGCCACCGAACGGACCTCCGTCGGCCACGTCCCGTCCCGGCCGCCGCGCCGCGTGGCCGCCGTCACCTCCCAGCCGTCCGCGACGAGCGCCCGCACGGCCGCCCGCCCCACCTGTCCTGTCGCTCCGAGTACGCACGCGTGTCCCTTGGCCATGGCGCGACGGTAGAGCGGCCGCGTTCGCCGTTCCAGGGCCTTTCGCCGTGCGCGGATCCGCCGTCAGCGTCCGCGACGCGGGAACTTTCGCGGAGCCTTGGCGTTCGCCGCCTTCGACTGCTCCTCCGCCGCCTTCACCTTGGCGGCGTAGTCGTCGACGTACTCCTGACCGGACAGCGCCAGGATCTCGTACATGATCTCGTCCGTCACCGCGCGGACCGCCGCCTTCTCGCCCTCCATGCCCGCGTACCGCGAGAAGTCCAGCGGCTCCCCGAACCGGATGGTGACCCGCCTGACCTTGGGCACGACCTGGCCGGGCGGCTGGATCTCGAAGGTGCCCACCATCGCGCAGGGGATCACCGGCACGCCGGCCGTGATCGCCATGACCGCGACCCCGACCTTGCCCTTGTAGAGCCTGCCGTCGTGCGAGCGGGTCCCTTCAGGGTAGATCCCGAGCAGCTCGCCCTTGGACAGCACCCCGAGCCCCTCACGGATCGCCGCCTTCCCGGCCTCCTTGCCGGAGCGGTCCACCGGGATCTGCCCGGCGCTGCGGAAGAACGCCGCGGTCAGCCGGCCCTTGAGCCCCGGCCCGGTGAAGTACTCCTGCTTGGCGAGGAAGGTGATCCGCCGCCTGAGCACCACGGGCATGAGGAAGTGGTCGGAGAACGACAGATGATTGCCCGCGACGATCGCCGCGCCCTCCTCAGGGATGTGTTCCAGGCCCTCGATACGAGGCCGGAACAGCAGCCTCAGCAGCGGCCCGAGCAGAACGTACTTCATCAGCTGGTAGAACACCGGCGGCCCCCGTCTCCGTTGAGCATCGCCTATTTGTAACCACTCACGCGAGCGGGGTCCACACTGGAGACGGAGAGTGGACCTTATGGCTGCCGCACACCGACGCGTACGGCCCGGCGCAGCCGTCACCGTGCTCCTGTGCGCGGTGATGACCGCCGGGCTGTACGGCTGCGCCGACTCCGGCACCCCCGAGCCCACGCCGACCCCGCCCCCGACCCCGCCGACCACTCCCGTCCCCACCCAGGAGACGCGGTCGCCCTTCACCGGACTGCCGGCCCGCCCCGCGCCGGTGCTCGCCGTCAAGATCGACAACGTGCCCCCGGCCCGCCCGCACACCGGTCTCGGCGCGGCCGAGCTCGTCTACGTCGAGCAGGTGGAGGGCGGCCAGACCCGGCTGCTCGCGGTCTACTCCTCCGATCTCCCGGACCGGATCGGCCCCGTCCGCAGTGCCCGCGAGTCCGACATCGAGCTGCTGCGCCAGTTCGGCAGGCCCGCGCTCGCCTACTCCGGCTCACAGGCCGCCCTGAAGCCTCTTCTGCAGGCCGCCCCGCTCTACCCGGTGCCCCCGGAGGACGCCCCCGGCGCCTATCTGCGCGGCGGCGGCCGACCGGCGCCCCACAATTTGTACGTCCTGCCCGGGCGCGCGCTCGCCGCCGCTCCGAAGGCCGAGGACGCCAAGGACATCGGCTTCCGCTTCGGCCCCGCCCCCGCGGGCGGGGAGCAGGTCAACGAACGCACCGTGCGCTTCCCGGCCTCCCGCTACACCTTCACCTGGAACGCGGCCGAGAAGAGCTGGCGGGTGTCGATGGACGGCAGCCCCGCACGCACCACCGACGAGGGCCCGGTGACGGCGACCACCGTGGTGGTGCAGCACGTGACCATACGGTCCTCGCGGTTCCATGACGTCCTCGGCAGCGTCTCGCCCTACACCGAGACCGTCGGCAGCGGCACCGCCGTCGTCCTGCGCGACGGCAGGGCCCATGACGCGCGCTGGAGCCGCCCCGCGGCCGAGAACGGAACGAGCTTCACCACCCCGGACGGGACACCCCTGAACTTCGCCCCCGGCCACACCTGGATCGTCCTCGCCCCGCGCTGACTCTCCCGCGCGGGATCGAGCACCCTGTGTGACCTCAGGGCTGAGGGCCGGGCCTGGTCGTACGGCGGCGACGGGCGCCCGCGGGGGCGGAGCTGTCCGCCGCCGCCATGCCGATGGTGACCACGCCGAGCACGATCCAGCCGAACCAGAGCCAACCGCTGCTGCCGAGCGCCACCGTGTACGCCGTCGTCAGCACCAGGGCCGCGACGGTGATCACGCACATCGCCTTCGTGGGACCGGACATCTGTCCGCCTCCTCCCGACGGGGCCGTCACCCTCATCGTGACCCCTGAGGCGGGCGAAGCGCTACTCCCGCGGCACCCCCACGTCGGACCGGTGTCAGTCCCCGGTCCCGACCCGCTGTCCTCGGGTGCGGAGCGAGGCGAGATACGCGTTGTACGCCTCCAGCTCCTTGTCCCCGTCACGGTCGGCGGCCCGGTCCTTGCGGACGGCCTGCCGCTGCTCGGAGTGGTACCACTGGTACACCAGCGCGATCAGCACCAGCACCGACGGGATCTCGCTGAACGCCCAGGCGATACCACCGGCCGCGTTCTGGTCGGCGAGCGCGTCGATCCCCAGCGAGGCCGGCGGATTCTCGTACGCCTTGATCATCGGCTGGCTCGCCATCATCAGGGCGATACCGAAGAAGGCGTGGAACGGCATGCCCGCGAAGAGCTCCAGCATCCGCATCACGTACCCCGGGCGGTGGGGACCCGGGTCGACGCCCATGATCGGCCAGAAGAAGACCAGACCGACGGCGAGGAAGTGCACCATCATCGCGATGTGCCCGATCTTCGAGCCCATCAGCGTGTCGAAGATCGGGGTGAAGTAGAAGCCGTACAGGCTCGCGATGAAGAGCGGGATCGTGAACGCGGGGTGCGTGACGATCTTCATGTAGCGGCTGTGGAGCAGCTTCAGGAGCAGCTCGCGCGGGCCCTTGTCGCCCCGGGCCGCGACCGGCAGCGCCCGCAGTGCCAGCGTGACCGGCGCACCGAGCAGGATCAGGATCGGCGAGAGCATCGAGATGACCATGTGCTGCACCATGTGCACGCTGAACATGACCATGCCGTAGTCGTTCAGCTTGGTGCACATCATCAGCGCGACGGTCAGCACGCCCAGCGTGAACAGGATCGTCCGGCTGACGGGCCAGGTGTCACCGCGCCGGCGCAGCCGCGCCACACCCCATCCGTACAGCGCGAGTCCCACGACGCTGCCGATGAGGAAGAACAGGTCCGGCGAGAACTCGAGCCCCCGTCCCAGCGTGAACGGCGGCAGATCCATGGTCATGCCGTGCCCGCTGTGATCCATGTGTGTACTCCTGGAGCCCGATTCGCGCTTGTTGTCCGCACCAGACTAGAACCGCCCCCGTTCGCGGATGCGACCGGGGGCGGTTCGTGGTGTGGGTGAGGCGGTCAGAGCACGCACTCGGCCTCTGCGTACCGCTCGGCCGGGACCGTCTTGAGGGTCTCCACCGCCTGGGCCAGCGGAACCATCGTGATCTCCGTGCCGCGCAGCGCGGTCAGCATCCCGAACTCGCCGCGGTGCGCCGCCTCCACCGCGTGCCAGCCGAAGCGGGTGGCGAGGACACGGTCGTACGCGGTCGGCGTGCCGCCGCGCTGGACGTGACCGAGTATCACCGGGCGGGCCTCCTTGCCGAGGCGGCGCTCCAGCTCGACCGAGAGCTGGTTGGCGACTCCGGTGAAGCGCTCGTGACCGTACTGGTCCTTGGCGCCGACCTCGAAGCTCATCGAGCCCTCGCGCGGCTTCGCTCCCTCGGCGACCACCACGATCGCGAAGCGCTTGCCGGCCTCGAAGCGCTCGCCGACCCGGGCGGTCAGCTCGTCGATGTCGAAGGGGCGCTCGGGCACGACGATGGCGTGCGCGCCCGCGGCCATGCCCGAGTGCAGGGCGATCCAGCCGGTGTGCCGGCCCATGACCTCGACGATCAGGACGCGCTGGTGGGACTCGGCGGTGGTCTTCAGCCGGTCCAGGGCCTCGGTCGCGACGCCGACGGCGGTGTCGAAGCCGAAGGTGACGTCGGTCGAGGAGATGTCGTTGTCGATGGTCTTCGGCACGCCGACGATCGGCAGCCCGGCCTGGGACAGCAGGTTGGCGGCCTTCAGGGTGCCCTCACCGCCGATCGGGATGATCGCGTCGAGGCCGAGTTCGGCGACATGGCCCTTGGCGCGCTCGACGCCGTCGACGAGGTGCGCGGGCTGGACCCGGGAGGAGCCGAGGATGGTGCCGCCGCGGGCCAGGATGCCGCCCACCGCGTCGAGGTCGAGCTTGCGGTAGTCGGCCTCCAGCAGGCCCTTCCAGCCGTCGTGGAAGCCGATGACCTCGTCACCGTGGTCGACGACGGCGCGGTGCACGACGGAACGGATGACGGCGTTCAGACCGGGGCAGTCGCCGCCGGAGGTGAGCACACCAATGCGCATAGCCCGAATACCTTTGCAACGTGGGCCGACTTCCGGACCACGTCGTCCGGTTGGATCCCCGCCACCCTATCGGTGCCGAGTGGCGGGGCCGAACCGGATGTCCGCAGTTTGGACACCGTATTTACTTACGAATCCAATGGGCGTAAGGGCGCTCAGACGTGCACCGCGGCGGACGGTCAGGCAGGCTGCGTCGCGGCCGCGATCCGCTCGGCGCGCAGTGCCTCGTACCACCGGTCGTCGGTCGGCGGCAGCGCGTTCACATCGAGGGCCAGCTTCAGGAGCAGGTCCGCGATCTGCGGGTTGCGTGCCATGACCGGGCCGTGCATGTACGTGCCGAACACCGTGTCGTTGTACGCGCCCTCGGTACCGTCGCCCGTGCCGTTGCCCTTGCCCAGGACGGTCCGCGCGAACGGCCGGGCCGTCGGGCCGAGATGGGTGATGCCCTGGTGGTTCTCGAACCCGGTGAGCTGGGGGAGACCGAGGCGCGGGTCGATGTCCGCGAGGACGTCGCCGACGCACCGCTCGCCCTCGCCGCGGGTGGAGATGACGTCGATCAGGCCGAGGCCGGGCTCGCGCTCGCCGAGGTCGTTGATGAACTCGTGGCCCAGGATCTGGTAGCCGGCGCAGACCGAGAAGATGATCGCGCCGTTGGACGCCGCACGCTCCAGGCCGCCGTCGCGGCGCAGCCGCTCGGCCGCGAGCCGCTGCGGCCGGTCCTCGCCTCCGCCGATCAGGTAGATGTCGCCGGAGGTCGGGATCGGCTGGTCGCTGCGGACGTCGACGCGCTGGACGTCCAGACCGCGCTGGCGGGCGCGGCGCTCGACGACGAGGGCGTTGCCCTGGTCGCCGTACGTGCTGAGCAGGTCCGGGTAGACCCAGACCAGGCGCAGGCTGCTGTCACTCATGCTGCATGTCCTCTACGGGTCAGTTGCCGACGCGGCGGCGGACGTCCTGGAAGGCGGTGTAGTTGGCGATCAGCTCGATCTGCCCGGGCGGGGCGTGCCGGACCGCCTCGTCGAGCGTCTCGCACACGCGGAACTCCACACCCGCGACCTCCAGGCGGACCGCCAGGTCCAGCTTGCGGTCGCCGATGACCATGATCGGGTGGCCGGCGAGCCGCCCGTAGTCCACGTCCCAGAGCCAGGAGGTGTCCGTGCCGTCGGCGCCGCGCGCGTTGACGGAGAGGATGACCGGGGTCGGCGGCTGGTCGATGAGGGAAAACGTTTCGAGCCACCCTGCCGGGTTCTTCGCGAGCAGCAGGCGCAGCTCACGGCCCTGGAAGGAGACCACGTCGTAGCGGCCGGCCACGGCCTGCACCTGGTACATCCGCTCCAGGGCGACCTGCGGCGGCACACCGAAGACGGCGGCGACGGCCGCGGAGGTCGCGGCGTTGGCCTTGTTGGCGCGGCCGGGCAGCTGGAGGTGGATCGGCCAGGCCGAACCGTGCGGGTCGAGCACATGGTCGCCGTTGAGCGCCCAACTCGGCGCCGGACGGCGGAAGCCGCACTCACCGCAGAACCAGTCGTCGCCCGGACGCTGCATCACACCGCCGCAGGCGGGGCACGACCAGGCGTCGTCCTTCCACTCCTGGCCGGCGGCGACCCACACCACGTTGGGGGAGGAGGAGGCGGCCCACACGATCAGCGGGTCGTCGGCGTTGGCGATGACCACGGCCTTCGTACCGCTCAGGCCCTCGCGCCACTTCTCGGCGAGCATCCGGGTCTCGGCGGCGCGGTCCAGCTGGTCGCGGGAGAGGTTGAGCAGCGCGATCGCCTTGGGCGTGGTGTCGCGGGCGACTCCGGCCAGGTACTTCTCGTCGACCTCGATGACGCCGTACTTGGCGTCCGAGCCACCCGCCAGCGCCGAGGTGATGCCCGCGGGCATGTTGGCGCCCAGCGCGTTGGAGACGACGGGGCCGCTGGCCCGCAGGGCCTCGGCGATCAGCCGGGTCGTGGTGGTCTTGCCGTTGGTCGCGGACACCAGGACGACGTCCAGATGCTGCGCGAGCCGACCCAGCAGGTCCGGGTCGAGCTTCAGCGCCACCTTGCCGCCGATGACCGATCCACTGCCGCGTCCTGCTGCGCGCGACACCGCGGCCGCGGCCTTGCCCGCCGTCACGGCCAGCTTGGCGCGCGGCGACAGCGGCTCTGGATTACCGGGGTGTCCTGACATCTTTCTTGTTCCTCCTTGCGTCGGTCCGGGCTCAGCCTATCGAGATCGGCCCGGCGACCCGAACTGCGGCACCCCTGGGACACTCGCCGAAACGACGAGGTCAACGCGGACCGTACCCTTACGTCCATGCGAAACCGGCCGATCCCCGGCAGTTCCGGCCGCGTCCGAGGCATGACCTTGCTCGGCGACCCGGTGCTGCACACCCCCTGTGAACCCGTCAGCGACTTCGGCCCGGAGCTCGCCCGGCTGGTCGAGGACATGTTCGCCACGATGTACGCGGCCAACGGCGTGGGCCTCGCGGCGAACCAGGTGGGAGTGGGGCTGCGGGTCTTCGTGTACGACTGCCCGGACGACGAGGACGTGCGCCACCTCGGGCATCTGGTGAACCCGCGCCTGGTGGAGGCGGACGGCGAGGTGTACAGGGGCCCTGAGGGCTGTCTGTCCCTGCCGGGCCTGGAGGCCCCGACGCCCCGCTTCGACCGCGCGGTCGTCGAGGGCGTCCTCATGGACGGCACTCCGGCCCGTGTCGAGGGCACGGGTTTCTTCGCCCGCTGCCTCCAGCACGAGACCGACCATCTGGAGGGCGGCGTCTACGCGGACCGCGTGGCGGGGTGGCGCAAGTCACGCCTGCTCCGTGCGATCCGCAAGGAGCCCTGGGGGGCTGGGGCGGACGCGCTGCGCCGCTGACCCCCGGTCGTCGTTCGCGCCGCGGGTGCCCGGGAGGTGTGGTTCAGAACCCCGGTGCCCCGGCGCGGTCCGCCGCCTCGGCCAGGCGGCCCCACAGCAGGTCCGAGAGGGCCTGCACCAATTCGCTTCGCGAGCACGGGCGTTCTCCGAGCCACCAGTCGCCCGCCGCATGCATCATGCCCACGATGCCGTGGCCCCAGATGCGTGCCTGCGCCTCGCCGGCCGGGCCGAGGTCGATGCGCTCGGCGATGACCTGGCCGAGCTCCTCGCCCATGCGCCGCAGCACCGGTGCCGAGTGGCGGCCCACGTCGAAGCCCTGCTCGGCCTGGTGCGTCTCCTCCGCGGGGTGCATCAGGAAGCGGTAGACCTGCGGCATCGCCTCGATCGAGGCGAGGTACGTGTCGAGCGTCGCCTCGACCCGCCGGCGCCGGTCGGCCGGTGCGTCGAGCGCCGCCCGCAGCGCGGAGAGCAGGGCGTCGGTGTGCCGGGTCGCGAGGGCGCGGTACAGCCCGCCCTTGTCGCCGAAGTGCCGGTAGAGGATCGGCTTGGTGATCCCCGCCTCCGCGGCGATCGCGTTCATCGAGGCCTTGGGGCCGTCCCGGAGCACCACACGGTCCGCCGCCTCCAACAGTTCACGGCGCCGCTGATCGGCCGGCGACTGCTGGTCGGTGGTCCGGTGTGTGGTCTCCATAGCGTGTCTCCCCGCCCGTGCGAATTCCGTGAGGCTGTCGCAACGTAACACCCGACCGGCATCCGGTGCCGCTCGGTCCGCCGCAGGTTGACAGCGCCTACCCGTGAGTAACAGACTGCTGTTACCGCAAGTAACGCAGTGCTGGGAGGGAACATGGCCGAGTTCACGCTCGAACTCAACGACGACCAGAAGCAGGTCCGTGACTGGCTGCACGGCTTCGCCGAGGACGTGATGCGCCCCGCCGCCGCCGAGTGGGACGAGCGTGAGGAGACTCCCTGGCCGATCATCCAGGAAGCCGCCAAGATCGGCATCTACTCCCTCGATTTCTACGCCCAGCAGTTCTTCGACCCTACGGGCCTCGGCATCCCGATGGCCATGGAGGAGCTCTTCTGGGGCGACGCGGGCATCGCCCTCTCCATCGTCGGCACCGGCCTTGCCGCCGTCGGCGTCCTCGCCAACGGCACCGAGGAGCAGATCGGCACCTGGATCCCGCAGATGTACGGCGACGTCGACGACGTCAAGGTCGCCGCCTTCTGCTCCTCCGAGCCCGACGCCGGCTCCGACGTCGCCTCGATGCGCACCCGGGCCGTCTACGACGAGGCGAACGACGAGTGGGTCCTCAACGGCACCAAGACCTGGGCGACCAACGGCGGAATCGCCAACGTCCATGTCGTCGTCGCGGTCGTCGACCCCGAGATCGGCTCCAAGGGGCACGCGTCCTTCATCGTGCCGCCGAACACCCCCGGCCTCTCCCAGGGGCAGAAGTTCCAGAAGCACGGCATCCGCGCCTCGCACACCGCCGAGGTCGTCCTCGAGGACGTCCGCGTCCCCGGCCACTGCCTCCTCGGCGGCAAGGAGAAGCTCGACGAGCGCCTCGCCCGGGCCCGCGAGAAGGCGAAGGCGGGTGGCGGCGAGCGCGTGAAGAACGCGGCGATGGCCACCTTCGAGGCATCCCGCCCCGCCGTCGGCGCCATGGCCGTCGGCACCGCCCGTGCCGCGTACGAGGTCGCCCTCGACTACGCCAAGACCCGCGAGCAGTTCGGCCGCCCGATCATCGACAACCAGGGCATCGCCTTCCAGCTCGCCGACATGCGCACCCAGATCGACGCCGCCCGGCTCCTCGTCTGGCGCGCCTCCTGGATGGCGACCACGGGCAAGCCGTTCACCTCGGCCGAGGGCTCGATGTCCAAGCTGTACGCCAGCGAGGTCGCCAAGAAGGTCACCGGCCAGGCCATCCAGATCCTCGGCGGCAACGGCTTCACCCGGGAGTACCCGGTGGAGCGGATGCACCGTGACGCGGCGATCTACACCATCTTCGAAGGCACCAGCGAGGTCCAGCGCCTGGTCATCGCCCGCACGCTCTCCGGGATGCCGATCCGCTAGGCGGCCGCCCGCACCCCTGAGGGGGTGCGGGCCCGGCCCGTACAGGTCATGTCGCGAGGAGGCTGCGCTTCTGCGCCTCGAACTCCTCCTCGGTCAGCACGCCCTGGGCCTTCAGGTCCCCCAGCTGCTTGAGCTGCTCGATCTTGGTGCTCATGTCGTCGCCGGGGGGTGCCGCGGCCGGCGCGGGCGCCTGCTGCGGCTGCTGCTGTGTGTACTCCTGCTGCTGTGCGTAGTCCTGCTGGGCCCATCGGCCCGCCTGCCGCCGTGACACTCGGTTGGACACCGCGGTGGCGGTGCCGGCGACGACGGCGGTACGGGCGACGCCGCGAAGAAGTCCGGGCATGGTCGGTCATCTCCCAGGGATGTTCGGGGGACGGATGCGATCGGGAGGTCAGGCCGCCGCCCCTCCGCCGGACTCGGCGGCATCCACGGCGTCCAGCGAGGCCAGCAGTGCCTGGACGGGAATCCGGCCGCTCGCCACGATCTGCGCGCCGCTGCGCCGCATGGCTCGTGCGAAGGGGGCCGCCCACAGGTTCTCGTACACGATGACCCCGGCGGAGTTGCCAGGCTCCAGCGCGGAACCGGCATCGTCGACGTCGCTCTGGTCCAGCAGGCCGGAGGATGCGCCCTCGAAGACCGTGAGGTCGACCTCGTCCCCGAAGTCCCTCAGCTCCACAGCGGCGACCGAACCGTCCTCTTCCTTGCGGATGAACTGCAGATCGAGGATGCGGATGATGCCCCGCTCCACCAGGTCGACGAGGAGGGGGAAACCCTCGCCCGTCATCCGGTTGCCGGGAAACTCCAGGATCAGGTAGTCGACGGGTCCCATGTCCTCGAGTTCCGACAGGTCGTCGCTCATGGCCACTCCTCACGTGCTCGGGGTTCCCGCCTCGACCGGAGCCGATTGGGAGCGGCCCCGCCCAGGCGACAGACGGCCTCCCAGCCATTCCAGCACCGCGCGGGAGCCTCCGCACGTCGTGGGCGGCGCGCCGGCACGCGCCCGATCGCCTGTCCGGGCGCCTGTGGGCGGCGCCCCGGCACGCGCCGACCACCGGTCCGGGCGGTCCGCGGCGCCGCTCACGCGGCGCGCCCGGAGCGTCACACCACGCAGAACTCGTTGCCCTCCGGGTCCTGGAGCACCACCGCGTAGTAGTCCATACCGTCCGGCTCGTCCATCGTGTAGAGGACCGACGCGCCCAGGCCCGTCATCCGCGCGACCTCCCCGTCCACGCGCTCGCGCCGCAGCGTCAGCGGCACCTCCCGGCCCCCGCCCACCTTCAGATCCAGATGCAGCCGGTTCTTGACCGTCTTCGGCTCCGGGACCTGCTGGAACCAGACCCGCGGCCCGACCCCCTTCGGGTCCACGATGGACTCGGGGAGCTCCCCGACCCCCTCGGTCAGCTCCTCTTCCGGCACCCCGATCGACGCCCAGTACGCCCGCCAGGTCTCGTGTCCCTCCGGCGGCGGCTGCGGGACGTACCGCAGGGCCTCCGCCCAGAAGCGGACGAGCCTCTGGGGATCGGCGCAGTCGATGGTGAGCTGCAGGGTCATCTCCACTGGTTCCATGGAACGAGCCTCCCAGGCGGCACCGACAATCGGGTCAACAGGCCGGATCCGGCCGGGTGTTCGACCACGGCTACCGGTGGGTCAGGTCGTGGGGGAGAATCGGCGTGCCGGTGACGATCAAGGGGGCAACGCACACATGGCAACGACCAACGAGATTCCGGGCCCTGCGGGACTACCGCTGCTGGGCTCGATGTTCGACCTCAAGAACGACTCGCTCGGCACCTTCCTGAACGCCCAGCGCGCGCACGGGGACGTCGTCCGGATCACCGCGGGACCGCCCGGTATCCGCGCCACCCTCTACGGAGTCTTCTCCGCCGAGGGCGCCCAGCAGGTCCTGGCCACCGAATCCGCCAACTTCCGCAAGGACAACGCCTTCTACCAGGAGTTGCGCGAGTCCTTCGGCAACGGCCTGCTCACCAGCCAGGACGAGGACTACCTGCGCCAGCGCCGGCTGGTCCAGCCGCTCTTCACCCGTCGCCGCGTCGACAGCTACGCCGAGGCCGTCGCCGCCGAGGTCGCCCGCGTCACCGAGGCCTGGCGGACCGCCGAGGACTCCACCGTCGACGTCCTCGACGAGATGACCGGATTCGCCCTGCGCGCCGTCGCCCGCATCCTCTTCGGCACGGACGTCGAGGCGGCCGTCGACATCGTGGAGCGCGCCTTCCCGGTGATGGGCGACTACGTCCTGCGCCGCGGTTTCTCGCCGCTGAACGTCCCGCGTGACTGGCCCACCCCCGGCAACCGCCGGGCCCTCGCCGCCCACGAGGAGCTGTACGCCGTCTGCGACCGGATCATCGCCGAGCGCCGGGCCGCCGGCGACGCCGAGGACGGGGGCCAGGACCTGCTGTCCCTCCTCGCCGAGGCCGAGAGCGCCGAGGACGGCAGCTTCGACGCCTCCGAACTGCGCGAGCAGGTCCTCGTCTTCCTGCTCGCGGGACACGAGACGACCGCCACCTCCCTGGGCTTCGCGCTCCACCTGCTCGCCCTCCACCCGGAGCAGCAGAAGCGTGCCCACGAGGAGGTCGACAGTGTCCTCGCCGGCCGGGCACCGGGCGCCGCCGACCTCGACGCGCTGCCCTACCTCACCCAGGTGCTCAAGGAGGCCATGCGACTCTTCCCGGCCGCACCGGCCATCGGCCGGCGGGCGGTCGAGGCCACCGAGATCGGCGGCCACACCATCCCCGCGGGCGCCGATGTGATCGTCGCCCCCTGGGTCACCCACCGGCACCCGGCGTACTGGGAGGACGCGGAGCGCTTCGACCCCGAGCGCTTCACGCCCGAGGCCGAGGCGAGCCGACCGCGCTACGCATGGTTCCCCTTCGGGGGCGGCCCGCGCGCCTGCATCGGCCAGCACTTCTCGATGCTGGAGTCGGTGATCGCCCTGGCGATGCTCCTCCAGGAGTTCGACATCGAGGCGATCGACATCGAGGTGCCGGTCAACGCCGGGATCACCCTCCAGGCGGCTGGCTCGGCCCGCTGCCGGGTCCGCCCCCGTACCCCCTAGGACCGAGGCGCCGGCCCGACCGCGAGGCCGGCCCGACCGCGAGGCCGGCCCGACCGAGAGGCCGGGCCGGCCGTGAGGCCGGGCCGGCGCCGCGCGTCAGTGACGCCGAGGGTCAGTGACGCCGCGCGTCAGTGACGCCGCGCGTCAGTGACGCCACGGGATAGCGACACCGCGCGTCAGTGGCGCGTCGCGACGACGACCGTCGCGTACAGCTCGTCCGAGGTGACCAGTCGCGGCGTCAGGCCGTGCCCGGTGAGCGTCTCCACGGCGTGGCCGGCCTGACGCTCGCTCGTCTCGACCAGCAGGTGCCCGCCCGGCGCCAGCCAGTCGGCGGCCTCGGCCGCCACCCTGCGCAGTACGTCGAGGCCGTCCGAGCCGCCGTCGAGCGCGACCAGCGGCTCGTGCTCGCGCGCCTCGGGCGGCAGCAGGCCCACCTCGTCGGTCGGTACGTACGGCACGTTGGCGACCAGCACCTCGACCCTGCCGCGCAGCGCACGCGGCAGCGGGGCGAACAGATCGCCTTCGAAGACCCTGCCACCGCGCGGCTCGACGTTGCGACGTGCGCAGCGCACGGCAGAAGCCTCGATGTCCGAGGCGTACACCTCGGCGCCCTCCACGGCCGAGAGCAGTACGGCCCCCGCCGCGCCGGAGCCGCAGCACAGATCGACGCACAGCGCCCCGGGCCCGGCCAGGCCCACGGCGTGCTCGACGAGGAACTCGGTGCGCCGCCGAGGGACGAAGACCCCGGGATCGACGGAGATCCGCAGCCCGGAGAAGGCCGCCCATCCCACGACGTGCTCGATGGGCAGACCGGCGGCGCGCCGCTCGACCATGGTGTCGAGTTCGCCGGCGCTGTGAGCGGTGGAGAAGAGAAGCTCCGCCTCGTCCTCGGCGAACACGCAGCCTGCGGCGCGGAGTCGGGAGACGGTGGTGGAGCGAAGGGAGAAGGACGGGTCGATCGACATGGAAACCTTCCGGGAAGCCGAAGGGGCTCCCGTGGTCACCTCTGTCGGGCTGACCACACGGTCGTCGAGGGGGAGCACCCTGCCTGCATGGCGTTGATGGGTCCCACCTCCTCGGTCGTCCACGGAACTGCTGGAACCGGACACATTACATGATCGGCACCGTGTGGATCATCCTGCGGAGCCGTCGGCTCAGGCGGTCAGCTGCGCCTCGATCGCCGCGACGACCTCGGGGGCCTCGGGCTCGGTACGCGGGCGGAAACGGGTGATCCGCCCGTCCTTGCCGACGAGGAACTTCTCGAAGTTCCACTGGACGTCCCCGGACTCGCCCTCGGAGTCGGCGACCTTCGTCAGCTCCGCGTAGAGCGGGTGACGCTCCTCGCCGTTCACATCCGTCTTCTCCAGGAGCGGGAACGTCACGCCGTACGACGTCGAGCAGAAGGTCTGGATCTCCTCCGCGCTGCCCGGCTCCTGCCCCAGGAACTGGTTGCAGGGCACACCGAGCACGGTGAAGCCCTTCTCCCCGTACTCCTTCTGCAGCCGCTCCAGGCCCGCGTACTGCGGCGTCAGACCGCACTTGGAGGCCACGTTGACGACCAGGACGGCCTGGTCGCGGTAGTCGGCCAGCGAGATCGGGTCGCCGGACAGGGTGCGCAGGGGGATGTCGTACACACTCATGGGTAGCTCCTCTTCGAGACTGGGGGTGCGATCACCATACGATCCCCGGCTACAGCTTCCGGAACAGTCCCTCCTGCACCACCGACACCAGCAGCCTTCCCTCGCGGTCGTAGATCCGGCCGCGGGCCAGGCCGCGGCCGCCCGTGGCGATCGGGGACTCCTGGTCGTACAGGAACCACTCGTCCGCGCGGAAGGGACGGTGGAACCACATCGCGTGGTCCAGCGAGGCCATGTCGAAGCCCCGCGGGCCCCACAGCGGCTCCACGGGGATCCGTACCGCGTCCAGGAGCGTCATGTCGGAGGCGTAGGTCAGCGCGCAGGTGTGCACCAGCGGGTCGTCGCCGAGCGGACCCACCGCGCGCATCCACACCGCGCTGCGCGGGTCCGCACCGGTGACCTCGTCCTTCGTCCAGCGCAACCGGTCCACGTACCGGATGTCGAAGGGCTGACGGCGGGCCATCCGCTCCAGGGCCTCCGGCAGCGTGCCCAGGTGGTCACGGATCTCGTCCGCGAGCCTCGGCAGCGTCTCCGGATCCGTCATGTGCCGCGGCGGCAGCTGGTGCTCGAAGCCGGCCTCCTCCGGCAGGTGGAAGGAGGCCGTCAGGTTGAAGATCGTGCGGCCCTGCTGGATCGCGGTGACCCGGCGGGTCGTGAACGAGCGCCCGTCACGGACCCGCTCCACCTGGTAGACGATGGGCACGCCCGGCCGACCGGGCCGCAGGAAGTAGGAGTGCAGCGAGTGCACCGGCCGGCCGGCCTCCGTCGTGCGCCCGGCCGCCACCAGGGCCTGCCCGGCGACCTGCCCGCCGAAGACCCGCTGCAGCGACTCCTGCGGGCTCTGGCCACGGAAGATGTTGTCCTCGATCTGCTCCAGATCGAGCAGGTCGACGAGGCTCTCGGCGGGGTTGGTCACCGTCTTCTTCTCCTTAGAGCTGTCCCACGGACGTCACACGGACGATCGCCCGGCCCGCCTCGTCGGAGGCGGCCAGATCCACCTCCGCGCTGATGCCCCAGTCATGGTCGCCGTTCGGGTCGGCGAAGGTCTGCCGGACGCGCCACAGGCCGTGCGCCGCGTCCTCCTCGATCGACAGGAGCTTCGGGCCGCGTGCGTCCGGACCCGTCCCCAGGTCCTCGTACTCGTCCCAGTACGCGTCCATCGCCTCGCCCCAGGCGTCCGCGTCCCAGCCGGACTCGGCGTCCATCTCGCCGAGCGCGTCCACGTTGTCCAAGGCAGCCAGCTCCACCCGGCGGAACATCGCGTTGCGCACCAGGACCCGGAAGGCGCGGGCGTTGGCCGTGACCGGCTTGACCTGGTCGGCCTTCTCCTGCGCCTCCTCGGCCGTCTCGACCTCGGGGTTCGCCAGCTGCTCCCACTCGTCGAGCAGGGAGGAGTCCACCTGGCGCACCATCTCGCCCAGCCAGGCGATCAGGTCCTCCAGGTCCTCGGTCTTCAGATCGTCCGGGATCGTGTGGTCCAGCGCCTTGTACGCGCTCGCGAGATAGCGCAGCACGATGCCCTCGGTCCGCGCCAGCTCGTACCAGGACGTGAACTCCGTGAAGGTCAGCGCCCGTTCGTACATGTCACGGATGACCGACTTCGGCGAGACCGGGTGGTCACCCACCCACGGGTGGGACTTCCGGTACACGTCGTACGCATGCCAGAGCAGCTCCTCCAGCGGCTTCGGGTACGAGATCTCCTGGAGCCGCTCCATGCGCTCCTCGTACTCGACGCCGTCCGCCTTCATCCGCCCGACCGCCTCGCCGCGCGCCTTGTTCTGCATCGCGGCCAGGATCTGGCGCGGGTCGTCGAGGGTCGACTCGACGACCGACACCATGTCCAGGGCGTACGACGGCGACTCCGGGTCGAGGAGGTCGAAGGCGGCCAGCGCGAACGTCGACAGCGGCTGGTTGAGCGCGAAGTCCTGCTGGAGGTCGACGGTCAGCCGGATCGTACGGCCCTCGGCGTCCGGCTTGTCCAGCTGTTCCACCACTCCGCCGTCGAGGAGCGAGCGGTAGATCGCGATGGCCCGGCGGATGTGCCGCAGCTGTGCCTTGCGCGGCTCGTGGTTGTCCTCCAGGAGCTTGCGCATCGCCTCGAACGCGTTGCCCGGGCGGGCGATCACCGAGAGCAGCATGATGTTGGTGACCTTGAAGCGGGAGGTCAGCGGCTCGGGCTCGGCGTCGATGAGCCGTTCGAAGGTGGTGTCGCTCCAGGCGACGAAGCCCTCCGGAGCCTTCTTGCGGACCACCTTGCGGCGCTTCTTCGGGTCGTCGCCGGCCTTGGCGAGCGCCTTCTCGTTCTCGATGACGTGCTCGGGTGCCTGGGCGACCACGTAACCGGCGGTGTCGAAGCCGGCCCGGCCGGCCCGGCCCGCGATCTGGTGGAACTCCCGCGCCCGCAGCGTACGCACCCGGTTGCCGTCGTACTTCGTCAGCGCCGTGAAGAGCACCGTACGGATGGGGACGTTGACACCGACGCCGAGCGTGTCCGTACCGCAGATCACCTTCAGCAGACCCGCCTGCGCCAGCTTCTCCACCAGGCGCCGGTACTTCGGCAGCATCCCCGCGTGATGCACGCCGATGCCGTGGCGGACGTAACGCGACAGGTTCTGGCCGAACTTGGTGGTGAAGCGGAAGTTGCCGATCAGCTCGGCGATCTTGTCCTTCTCCTCGCGCGAGCACATGTTGATGCTCATCAGCGACTGTGCCCGCTCGACGGCCTGCGCCTGCGTGAAGTGGACGATGTAGACCGGGGCCTGCTTGGTCTCCAGCAGCTCGGTCAGGGTGTCCGTGATCGGCGTCAGCCGGTACTCGTACGACAGCGGCACCGGCCGCGTCGCCGACCGGACCACCGAGGTCGGGCGGCCCGTGCGCCGGGTCAGGTCCTTCTCGAACATCGACACGTCGCCGAGCGTGGCCGACATGAGCACGAACTGTGCCTGGGGGAGTTCCAGGAGCGGGATCTGCCAGGCCCAGCCGCGGTCCTGCTCCGCGTAGAAGTGGAACTCGTCCATCACGACCTGACCGATGTCGGCGTACTTGCCGTCCCGCAGCGCGATGGACGCCAGCACCTCGGCCGTGCAGCAGATGATGGGCGCGTCCGCGTTCACCGACGCGTCGCCGGTCAGCATGCCGACGTTCTCGGTGCCGAACAGCTTGCACAGGTCGAAGAACTTCTCCGACACCAGCGCCTTGATCGGCGCGGTGTAGAAGGTCACCTGGTCATTCGCGAGCGCGG
Source organism: Streptomyces sp. NPDC056527 (assembly GCF_042794475.1). NCBI lineage: Bacteria > Bacillati > Actinomycetota > Actinomycetes > Kitasatosporales > Streptomycetaceae > Streptomyces > Streptomyces sp. NPDC056527. Next base: position 27,635 of record NZ_JBHTTQ010000015.1, on the reverse strand, counting down.
TGAAGTGCGCCCCCGCCGCGACCAGCGACTTCCCCGAGCCGGTAGGGGTCGACAAGATCACGTTCGCACCCGAGACGACCTCGATCAGCGCCTCTTCCTGGGCCGGGTAGAGCGTGATGCCGCGGCCCTCCGCCCATGAGGAGAAGGCCTCGAAGAGGGCGTCGGGGTCGGCGTTCGGCGGGAGCTGATCGATAAGGGTCACGCCCCCATCTTGCCTGGATTCCGGCCGGATGAGGGAACCGGCCACCGGTACGAAGATCACGGACGATACGCTGCCTTGTCGACCGGTCGTCAACTGGGCGCCGGCGGGGGACGAATGGGGCGGGAACGATCATGATGGGACCGGCGCACTCGCTGTCCGGAGCGGCGGCCTGGCTGGGCGTCGGAGCGGCGGCGGCGGCCGCCGGGCACCCGATGCCCTGGCCCGTGGTCGTCGTCGGGGCGCTCATCTGCGCGGGCGCGGCCCTCGCCCCCGACCTGGACCACAAGTCCGCGACCATCTCGCGCGCCTTCGGTCCGATCTCGCGGGGGTTGTGCGAGATCGTCGACAAGCTCTCGTACGCCGTCTACAAGGCCACCCGCTCCACCGCCGACCCCCGAAGGTCGGGCGGCCACCGCACCCTCACCCACACCTGGCTCTGGGCCGTGCTCATCGGCGCCGGAGCATCGGCGCTGGCCATCACCGGGGGCCGCTGGGCGGTCCTCGCGATCCTCTTCGTCCATGTGGTGCTCGCGGTGGAGGGCCTGCTGTGGCGGGCCGCCCGGATGTCCAGCGACGTCCTCGTCTGGCTGCTCGGTGCCACGAGTGCCTGGATCCTCGCGGGCGTCCTCGACAAGCCCGGCAACGGCTCGGACTGGCTCTTCACCGGCCCCGGGCAGGAGTACCTCTGGCTGGGCCTGCCGATCGTCCTCGGCGCCCTCGTCCACGACATCGGCGACGCGCTGACGGTCTCCGGCTGCCCGATCCTGTGGCCGATCCCGGTGGGGCGCAAGCGGTGGTACCCGGTCGGGCCGCCGAAGGGGATGCGCTTCCGCGCGGGCAGCTGGGTCGAGCTGAAGGTCCTGATGCCGGCGTTCATGCTGCTCGGCGGGGTGGGCGGGGCCTCGGCGCTCGGCTTCTTCTAGCGCTCACGGCCATCGGAGGACATCGCACCGGGCGGGCGCACCGGCCGCTTCAGCATGCGGATCCCCTCCGGCCGGACCGCCCCGCGCGGACGGTCCGGCCGGACGGGGCGGCCCAGGCGCCGCCCGGCGGTCAGCCGTGCCAGGAGCGCCACAGCGCCGCGTACGCGCCGTCCGCCGTCACCAGCTCGTCGTGGCTGCCCAGTTCGCTGATCCGGCCCTCCTCGACCACCGCGATCACATCCGCGTCGTGCGCGGTGTGCAGCCGATGGGCGATCGCGACGACCGTGCGGCCGTCCAGGACCCGGGCCAGCGAGCGCTCCAGATGGCGTGCCGCGCGCGGATCGAGGAGCGAGGTCGCCTCGTCGAGGACCAGGGTGTGCGGGTCCGCGAGGACCAGGCGGGCCAGGGCGATCTGCTGGGCCTGGGCCGGGGTGAGCGCGAGCCCGCCCGAGCCGACCTCGGTGTCCAGGCCCTCGTCGAGCGCCCGCGCCCAGCCGTCCGCGTCGACCGCGCCGAGCGCCGCCCACAGCTCCCCGTCCTCGGCGCCCGTGCGAGCGAGCAGCAGGTTGTCGCGGAGCGAGCCGACGAAGACGTGGTGCTCCTGGTTGACCAGGGCCACATGCTCGCGCACGCGCTCCGCCGGCATCCTCGCCAGCTCGGCGGAGCCGAGGGTGACCGACCCGGTCCGCGGGGCGTAGATGCCCGCGAGGAGCCGGCCGAGCGTCGACTTGCCCGCGCCGGACGGGCCGACGAGGGCGAGCCGGGTGCCCGGGGCGAGGTCCATCGACACGCGGTGCAGCACGTCGACCCCCTCCCGGTAGCCGAAGTGCACCTCGTCCGCGCGCACCGTCCGGCCCTCGGGCCGCACCTCCGCGTCGCCCGCGTCCGGCTCGATGTCCCGGACGCCGACCAGCCGGGCCAGCGACACCTGGGCGACCTGCAGCTCGTCGTACCAGCGCAGGATGATCCCGACCGGTTCGACCAGCATCTGGGCGAGCAGCGCGCCCGTGGTCAGCTGCCCGACGTCGATCCAGCCGCGCAGGACGAACACGCCGCCGAGCATAAGGACGCCGGCGAGGACGAGGGTGTGCGTGAGGTTCACGACCGGGAAGAGCACCGACCGCAGGAAGAGCGTGTACCTCTCCCACGCGGTCCACTCGGCGATCCGCCGGTCGGAGAGGGCGATCCGGCGTGCGCCGAGGCGGTGCGCCTCGACCGTCCGGCCCGCGTCGACGGTCTCGGCGAGCGCCCCCGCGACCGCCGCGTACCCGGCGGCCTCCGAGCGGTACGCCGACGGCGCCCTCCTGAAGTACCACCGGCAGCCCACGATCAGCAGCGGCGCGGCGATCACCAGGGCGAGCGCGAGCGGCGGCGCGGTCACGGCGAGCCCGCCGATCAGCAGACCGGCCCACACCACGCCGACGGCGAGTTGGGGGACGGCCTCGCGCATCGCGTTCGCCAGCCGGTCGATGTCCGTGGTGATCCGGGACAGCAGGTCGCCGGTGCCGGCCCGCTCGAGCACTCCCGGCGGGAGCCCGACCGACCGTACGAGGAAGTCCTCGCGCAGGTCGGCCAGCATCTCCTCGCCCAGCATCGCGCCGCGCAGCCGCACCAGCCGCACGAACAGCGTCTGGACGACCAGGGCGAGCGCGAACAGGGCGACGGTGGTTCCCAGATGGAGTTCCCGGGCCCCCTCGGAGAGCCGCTCGACGAGCGAGCCCAGCAGGTACGGGCCCACCATCGAGGCCGTCACCGCGATCGCGTTGACGCCGACGAGCAGCGCGAACGCCCCGCGATGGCGGCTCAGCAGATCGCGTACATAGCCGCGCACGGTCGCGGCCGTGCCCACCGGCAGGGTCGTCGCCGACGTCGGGGCCGCCGGGTCGTACGCCGGTGGCGCCAGGCCGATCATGCCGACTCTCCTTCCAGCTCTGCTCCGAGCTTCGATGCGAGTGTGTCTTCCCTCGCCAGGTCGTCCCCGGCCCTGTCGTCGCGGGCCGCCTCTTCGTCGGTGTCGCGGGTGACGACGGCCCGGTAGCGCGGCTCGGTACGCAGCAGTTCGCGGTGCGTGCCGACGGCCACCACCTCGTCGTCGTGGACGAGAGCCACCCGGTCGGCCCGGTCGAGCAGCAGTGGCGAGGAGGCCAGGACCACCGTCGTACGGCCCTCGCGCAGCCCCCTCACCCCGGCGGCGACGCGCGCCTCGGTGTGCGAGTCGACCGCCGAGGTCGGCTCGTCGAGGACGAGCACCTCCGGGTCGGTGACCAGGGACCTGGCCAGCGCCAGGCGCTGGCGCTGGCCGCCGGAGAGCGACCGGCCGCGCTCGGTGATCCGCGTCCTCATCGGGTCGCCGTCGGTGTCCACGGACGCCTGCGCGAGCGCGTCCAGGACGTCCCCGCACTCCGCCGCGGCCAGGGCGTCCTCGGGCCGGACCGCGCGGGAGGAGGGCACGTCGAGCAGTTCGTGGAGCGTGCCGGAGAGCAGGACCGGGTCCTTGTCCTGGACGAGGACGGCGGTACGGGCGGTGTCCAGGTCCAGTTCGTCGAGCGGCACCCCGCCGAGGAGGACCGAGGTGTGCCCCTCGCCCGCTTCCGTGGGGTGGCCGCCGAGCCGGTCCGCGAGCCGCCCGGCCGCGTCCGGGTCGCCGCAGACCACCGCGGTGAGCAGTCCGGCGGGGGCGAGCAGACCGGTGACGGGGTCGTACAGATCGCCGGTCGCCCTGCCGTGTCCCTCCGCCGTCGTGGTGGTGGTCCGTGCCAGTGACAGCACCCCGGCCGCGCGCTTGGCGGAGGGCCGGGAGAAGGAGTACGCCATGGCGATCTCTTCCACGTGGCGAAGAGGATGCAGCATCAGCGCCACCGCACCGTAGACGGTGACCAGTTCGCCGACCGCGATCCGCCCGTCGAGCGCGAGCCTCGCCCCGTAGGCGAGCACGCCCACCAGGAGCAGACCCGGGAGCAGGACCTGAACGGCCGCGATCAGGGCCCACATCCGGGCGCTGCGGACGGCGGCGCGCCGGACCTCCTGGGAAGCGGTGCGGTAGCGGGCGAGGAACAGCTCCTCGCCGCCGATGCCACGCAGCACCCGCAGCCCGGCCACGGTGTCCGAGGCCAGCTCGGTGGCCCTGCCGGCCTTCTCGCGCTGTACGTCGGCACGACGCGTCGCACGGGGGAGCAGCGGCAGCACCGCGAGGGCGAGGACCGGCAGACCGACGGCGACCAGGCCACCGAGCGCGGGCTGGTAGAACACCAGGCCCACGCAGACCAGGACCATCGTGAGAGCGGCCGCGGCGAAGCGCGACAGCGCCTCGACGAACCAGCCGATCTTCTCGACGTCGGACGTGGAGACGGCCACGACCTCGCCCGCGGCGACCCGCCGGGTGAGGACCGAGCCGAGTTCGGCGGTCTTGCGCGAGAGCAGCTGCTGGACGCGCGCGGCGGCGGTGATCCAGTTGGTGACGGCGGTGCGGTGCAGCATCATGTCGCCGACCGCGATGGCCGCGCCCAGCACGGCGAGCAGGCCACCCGCGAGCGCGAGCCGCCCGCCGTCACGGTCCACGACGGCCTGCACGGCGAGGCCGACGGCAACGGAGAGACCGGCGATGCCGAGTTGCAGCAGCAACCCCCACAGGAGGGAGCCGACCTGCCCGCCGAGTTGGTTGCGGCCGAGCCAGAAGAGGAACCGGGTGCCCGAACGGACATCGGGGATCCCTGGATCGGCATACGGTAGATCGCGAATCTTCATGTCGTCCCAGGGCTTCCCGTCGCTTCGCCGAGTGGCGCAAACCGTGCAAGGTTCGCGCTGCCGGACCACCCGCGGCAATCGAATTTCTCGCAGAGGCACACAGAACACGCCAAGGTCGCACCACGCCCTCTGGACGCCTCGCACGCCCCGCGCTTCACTCGCGAGCCATGAGACATCAGAAGATCATGAGCATGATCGGTGGGCTCGTCCTGGCCGCGGGCGCCCTGCTCACCGCGCCCCCGGCCACCGCGGCCGCTCCTGCCGACCCGCCCCCGGCCGAGTTCGGCAGCGACTGGCACGACCCGCTCACCGCCGCGCCACCCGTGGCCAAGCCTCCCACCCGCTCCTGCGAGGTCCTGCTCGCCGCGGCGCAGTTCCGCGACTTCACGCCGTACAAGGGGAGTTACACACCTCCGAAGGAGTGCGGCACCCGCTGGAGCAAGGTCGTCCTGCGCCTCGAAGGAGAGGTGAAGGGACGTCAGTACGACCGCCTCGGCCACCTCGCCGTGGGCGGCGTGGAGATCTTCCGCACCTCCACCCCGCAGCCCTCGCCCGACGGCATCCGTTGGTCGGTGGAGAAGGACGTCACCCGCTACCGCGACACCCTCGGCCGTCCCCAGCCGGTCGAGATGCTCATCGGCAATGTCGTGAACGAGACGTACACCGGCGTCATCGACGTCCGGGTCACGCTCACCTTCCACATGGCCCGAGGCGCTGTGAAACCCGCGGCGGACACCCCCGAACGGGTGCTGCCGCTCGACTCCGCCGGCCTGACCACCCCGCGCAACACCGAACGGATCCTCGCCGAGGTGTACGCCACCGGCTCGGGCGGCGGCTGCGAGGAGTACTGGTACCTGACCGTGCCCGACGCGGCCCCGTACTCCTGCAAGGCGACCGACGGGCCGTACCGCGAGGTCCGCGTCTCCGTCGACGGACGGACCGCGGGCATCGCCGCCCCCTTCCCGACGGTGTGGACGGGCGGCTGGTCGAATCCCTTCCTCTGGTACGTCACCCCCGGCCCGCGCGCCTTCGACATCCAGCCGATCGTCTACGACCTGACCCCCTTCGCGGGCATCCTCAACGACGGCCGCGCCCACCGGGTCGAGGTGTCGGTCCTGGGAGTCCCCGCCGGTCAGACCGGCTGGAGCACGCCCACCAACATCCTGCTCTGGCAGGACGAGGGCCGCGCCGTGGTCACCGGCGGTCTCGACCGGTACGAGGAGTCCGCACCGCGCAACTCCACGGTGCACACGCCTGGTTCGGAGCACCGGCTGGACACGGAGGGCGGGCATGCGCTCACCGTCGCCGGTCATCTGAACACCTCGCACGGCCGTGTCGACACCACGGTCGCCCGGACCCTCGCGCACACCTCCGTGCACCGCTGGGCCGAGGGTGAGAACCCGGACGCGCTCACCGCTCGGTGGACCGACGACGAGACCGTGACCGTCGGACGCACCACGACCCGCACCCATCGCACGTACACCATGGACGGCGAGACGACGATCGGCGCGGGCGACCGCCTGAGGACGGTGCTGGCACTCGGCGACCGCGTCCACACCGAGGTCGTACGGGGTGGCGAGCGGCTCTCCTGGTCGCGCCTCGACCACAGTTACGCCGGCGACGCCACCTACACCACCGGTGTGCCCCGCGATCAGCGGCACGCGGTCGGGACGACGTCCGACCGCTACCGACTCCATGGCTCTCACGGCTGCTACGACCGCACGGTGAAGACGGCGCAAGGGGTCCTCACGGAGGACCGTCTGCGCTGCTGAGGGGCGCGAAAGGGGCCGGTGACGAGCCGGTTTGGAGCAAGGTCCAAGATTTACATGGATGTTGCATCGGGTCTTCTGTGGAATACACGGCTCCGACATAGTGGCGCGCACTGCGGAAGTTTCTTTCCGCATGACAGAAGTCCGCTATGGAGGAGTGCCCGTGCCGCACGCCGCCCCACCAGCACCGCCCGCGCCGTCCCTCGCGCGCCGCGCAGCCCGTCTGCTGCGCACCTCGCTCTTCGCGCAGGTCGCCTGCGCGCTCCTGCTCGGAATCCTCGTCGGGCGGCTGTGGCCCGAGGCCGCATCGGCCGCCCAGCCGCTCGGCGACGGATTCATCCGCCTCATCAAGGCGATGATCGCCCCGCTCGTCTTCTGCGTGGTCGTCGCCGGCATCACCAAGGCCGGAGACCTCAAGGCCTTCGGCCGCATCGGGATCAAGGCCCTCATCTGGTTCGAGGTCGCCACGACCGTCGCCCTCGTCCTCGGTCTGCTCGCCGCCAACCTCCTCGGGCCCGGCACCGGGATGAACATCGACCCGGCCACCCTCGACGCCTCCGCGGTCGATGCCAAGACCGGAGGCGGGGAACTCCCCTCGACCTCCGAGTTCCTGCTGCACTCGCTGCCCGACAGCGCGGTCGGAGCCTTCGCCGAGAACTCGCTGCTCCAGGTGCTCGTCCTGTCCTGCCTGGTCGGTGCAGCGCTGCTGCATCTCGGCCAGAGCAAGGTGCCCGCGATCCTGCCCGCCATCGAGCAGGCCCAGGAAGTCGTCTTCGCCGTCGTCGGTTTCATCATGAAGCTCGCCCCGCTCGCGGTCTTCGGTGCCACGGCCCACCTGGTCGGCGAGTACGGGCTCGGTGCCCTCTCCACGTACGGCAAGCTCATCGCGGTCTGTTACGGCGTGGCGCTGCTCTTCCTGCTCGCCCTGGCGCTCGCCCTCAAGGCGCTCACCGGGATCAGCCTCTGGAAGTTCGTCCGCTACACACGCGAGGAGATGCTCCTCGCGCTGGGCACCGCGTCCAGCGAGACCGTGATGCCGCGCATGATGCAGAAACTGCGCGCCGCCGGTTGCCGCGACGACGCGGTGGGGCTGGTGCTGCCGACGGGCTACTCGTTCAACCTCGACGGAGCCTCCATCTATCTCTCCGTCGGTACGCTCTTCATCGCCCAGGCCGTCGGTGTGGACCTGAGCATCGGTCAGCAGATCACCGTCGTCCTCGTCCTGATGCTCACCAGCAAGGGCATGGCGGGCGTGCCGGGTTCGGCGTTCCTCGCGCTCTCCGCGACCGCCGCCGCCCTGGGCGTCATCCCGGTCGCGGCCGTGGCCCTGCTGCTCGGCGTCGACCGGATCATGGACGCGATGCGCGTCGCCACGAACCTGCTCGGCAACTGCGTGGCCGTGTTCGTGGTCTCCCGCTGGGAGGGGGCACTGGACCGCGTGACGGCCAAGGCCGTACTGAACGGTGAGATCCCCTTCGTACCGGAACAGGCTGAGGAGACGGTGTCGGACGAGGAGCCCGCGGACGCCGCCGCGCAGTCCCGAGCCGCTCGGCAGCCGTCGAGTTGAGCGACCGCGGGGCCCGGCCGGTGCGAGCCGGGCCCCGCGCCGTTCGCCGCTAGACGGGCTTGACCGAATCCACGCCCGACCGGGCCTTCTTCCACTCACCGCGGGTGAAGTCCGGGATCGGCAGCGGTACGCCCTTGGCCTTGATCGAGGCGTGGCTGAGCGGCACCGGCGCCGTCCAGGTCGCCGCGTCGTACACGTCGAAGTCGGGGACCAGACCGAGCTGCATGCACTGCATCAGCCGGAAGATCATGATGTAGTCCATGCCGCCGTGCCCACCCGGCGGATTCGCGTGCTCCTTCCAGAGCCAGTGGTCGAACTCCGTGGCGTACGCCGCGAAGTCGCCCCACTGGTGCCCCTTGTGGTCCGGCTCCACATAGATCCGGGCCGGATAGTCCTCGAACACGCCCAGCGTCCCGCCCAGACTGTTGATCCGACTGTACGGGTGCGGCGTCGAGACATCGTGCTCCAGCCGGATCACCCGGCCCTTCTCCGTCTGGACCAGGCTGATCGTCCGGTCGGCCCCGATGTACGTCTCCTTCCAGCTCGGGTCGCCCGGCGGCATCTCCTTGGCGCGGTACTCGGCGAGACCGAGCGCCGGCGTCCCGAAGCTGCTGATGCTGACCGCACGGTCGCCCCGGTTGATGTCCATGTAGTTGGCGACCGGGCCGAAGCCGTGGTTCGGATAGAGGTCGCCCCGCAGCTTGGTGTGCCAGAGCCGGCGCCACGGGCCCTCGTAGTACGTGGGGGAGAACATCAGCTCGCGCAGATCGTGGTTGTACGCCCCCGCTCCGTGCAGCAGATCCCCGAACTTGCCCGCGTGAGCCATGCGCAGGACCCGCATCTCGTTGCGGCCGTAACAGCAGTTCTCGAGCTGCAAGCAGTGGCGTCGGGTCTGCTCGGAGAGGTCGACCAGCTCCCACAGGTCCGCGAGCGTCATCGCGATCGGACACTCCACGCCGACGTGCTTGCCGTTCAGCATCGCCGCCCGCGCCATCTCGACATGGAGCTCCCAGGGCGTCGCCACATAGACGAAGTCCAGGTCGGAGCGCTCACAGAGGTTCTCGTAGTCGTTCTCGCCATGGGTGTACAGACCGGGGGAGGGCTGTCCGGCGGCGACCACCTTGGCCGCGGCGCGCTCCGCCTTCTCCTTGACCGGGTCGCAGATCGCGACCACCCGCACCCAGGGGAGCGCGAGGAAGAGGTCGATCATGCTGCCGCCCCGGTTGCCGAGGCCGACGATGCCGACCCGGACCGTGGAGCGTCCCTCGAAGGGAACCCCGGCCATGGTGGCGCCTCTGCGCCGGGGTGCACGGGCGGTCTCCTCGGAGGCCGTGGTGGCCGCGGCGGCCTCCGGCGAGGCGGCGGCGGCCTGACCGGCGCCCAGGGTGCCGAGGCCGATGCCCGCTCCCGCGACCCCGGCCGAGGTCCGCAGGACGGAGCGACGGCTCGGCGGCTGCGGTGCGTTGTCGTTCATGGAACCTCCAGTAGCTGTGTGCACGGCTGGCTCATGAATCCCGCTCAGGACCCTGGCCGTTGAGACTGGTGGTGCGCAAGGGCGCGGATTGGACTCTTGTGACGGGTAGTTGGACTCTTCCATTCCGCATGGCCGCGTCATGCGGACGACGAGGGCCACTCACCCACATGGGGCAAGGGCCCTCGTCCTGTCGCGCGGGACGTCACGGACGCGTCGCGCGCTCCAAGGCCAGGAGCACATGCTCATAGCTCCGGCCGGTCGCCCGGTCCATACCGATCTCGCACATCCGGTTCGCCGACAGATGAGCGTCGAAGGGGCGCGCCGTCACCTCGGCCGCCTCCCGCGCGGTGGCCGAGGCCGTCAGCTCCGGATGGAGCATTCCCCGGTCGCCGGCGAAGGCGCAGCAGCCCGCGTCCTCCGGGACCACGACCTCCTCCGCACAGGCCCGGGCCAGCGCCGTCAGCTGTTCCTCGTCCCCCAGATGCCGCATGGAGCACGTCGGATGAACCACCGCCGAACCCACCGCACGCCGTACGTCGAGCCGCGGCAGCAGCTCGTCGGCGGCCCACACCAGGGAGTCCAGGACCGTCAGCTCGGCATGCAATTCCCGGTTGTCGTCGGTCAGATACGGCACCACCTCGTGGGCGATCCCTAGCGTGCACGAGGAGGCGTCGACGACGAGGGGCAGCCGCCCGCCCGCCGTCCAGCCCCAGGCCGCCTCCACGATCCGGTTGGCCATCACCTCGTTGCCGCGCTCGTACCCCTTGGAGTGCCAGATCGTCGCGCAACAGGTCCCGGACACGTCGTCCGGAATCCACACCGGTCTGCCCGCCCGCGCGGAGAGCGCGACCACCGCCTCGGGGAGCGAGGGGCCCGGCCGCCCCTCCGGCCCGCCGAAGATCCGGTTCACACAGGCCGGGTAGTAGATGGCGACCGCAGCCGGTCGGTGGGTCCGGGGGAGGCGGCGGCCCGCCGCACCCGGGATCTCCGGCAGCCACTCCGGTACGAGATCGGGGCGCACCGCCTTGCGTGCCAGGCCGGTCGCCGATGCCAGGAGACGGTCCCCGATCCGGTCCGCCGCGGCGACGGCGAGCCGCGCGGACGCCTCCACGGCGCGGAAGCTCCGGGCCGCGAGCGCAGCGACGAACTCCTCTCGCGGCGAGTGCCGCCGATGACGGAAGTCCTTCATCATCGCCCCGGTGTCGATACCGACGGGACAGGCCAGCTTGCACGTGGAGTCGCCGGCGCAGGTGTCCACGGCGTCGTAGCCGTACGCCTCCAACAGGCTCGCCTCCACCCGGGACCCGTCGCTCTGCCGCATCATCTCCCGTCGCAGCACGATGCGTTGGCGCGGAGTGGTCGTCAGGTCGTGACTGGGACAGGTCGGTTCGCAGAAGCCGCACTCGATGCAGGGATCGGCGACCGCCTCCACCTTCGGGATCGTCTTCAGGCCGCGGAGATGGGCCTGCGGGTCACGGTCTAGGACGATCCGCGGCGCGAGTACCCCGTCCGGATCGATGACCTCCTTCGTCCGCCACATCAGCGCCGTGGCCTTCGGCCCCCACTCCAGCTCCAGGAAGGGCGCGATATTGCGGCCCGTGGCGTGCTCGGCCTTCAGCGAGCCGTCGAACCTCTCCACGGTCAGCTTGCAGAACTCGTCCATGAAGGAGGCGTACCGCTCCACGTCCGTGGGGTCGCCGGCGTCGAACGCGAGCAGGAAGTGGAGATTGCCATGGGCGGCGTGACCGGCCACGGCCGCGTCGAACCCGTGCCGGGACTGCAGCTCCAACAGCTCCGCGCAGGCCTCGGCGAGCCGGGTCGGCGGGACGGCGAAGTCCTCGGTGATCAGCGTCGTACCCGAGGGGCGCGAGCCGCCCACGGCGGTCACGAACGCCTTGCGGGCCTTCCAGTACCCGGCGATCGTCCCCGGGTCGCGGGTGAAGGAGTTGCTCACCGAGGCGACGGGCGCGACCAGCTCCAGCCCGTCGAGGACGGCGGCCGCCGCCCGCTCGTACGCCTCCTGTGTCGCCGCGTCCGGCGCGCGGAACTCCACCAGCAGCGCGGCCGTCTCCTTCGGCAGCCCGGCCCAGTCGGCCGGCACCCCGGCGACGCTGACCGAGGCACGCAGGGTGTTGCCGTCCATCAGCTCGACGGCGATCGCCCCGGCGTCGTTGAAGCGCGGCACGGCGGCGGCCGCGGCCGGCAGCGAGGGGAAGAACAGCAGCGCCGTCGAGACCTTCCGGTCCAGGGGCAGGGTGTCGAAGACGACCTCGGAGATGAAACCGAACGTGCCCTCCGAGCCGACCATCAGTCCGCGCAGGATCCGCACCGGCGTGGCACCGTCCAGGAAGGCGTCCAGACGGTAGCCGTTGGTGTTCTTGATCGAGTACTTGGCACGGATGCGGGAGACCAGCTCGGGGTCGGCCTCGATCTCGGCCTTCAGCTCCATCAGCCCCGCGCACAGGCGTGGCTCGGCGCGCGCGAGCTCCGCGTCGGCGGCCGGATCGGCGGTGTCCACGACGGTGCCGCTCGGCAGGACGCAGGTGAGGGAGGCGACGGTCCGGTACGAGTTCCGGGTCGTCCCCGCGGTCATGCCGGAGGCGTTGTTGGCGACGACCCCGCCGATCGTGCAGGCGACGGCGCTCGCCGGGTCGGGTCCCAGGACCCGGCCGTGCCGCACGAGCGCGGCGTTGGCGCGGACGACCGTGGTGCCGGGGCGGATCCGGGCGCGGGCACCGCCGTCGAGCACCTCGACGCCCGCCCAGTGCCGGCGCACGTCGACCAGGATGTCCTCCCCCTGAGCCTGCCCGTTGAGGCTGGTCCCGGCCGCCCGGAACACCACCGCTCGGCCCTTGCCGTGCGCGTAAGACAGGACCGCGGAGATGTCGTCGATGTCCTCCGCCACCACCACGACCTGCGGGACGAACCGGTAGGGGCTCGCGTCGGAGGCGTACCGCACCAGGTCGGAGACCTTCGACAGCACCTTGCCGGGGCCGAGGAGCGCGGTCAGCTCCTCCCGCAGGTGCCGTGGAGTGCCGCGGGACTGGAGATCGGGGACTCGGTCCGGGGCCGGGGTCCGCTTCGTGCCCGGACGCAGGGCCTGCGGGTTCGGCTCCAGCAGTGGCATGTCACGGCTCCCCTCGGCGCTGCCTGCGCCTCTTCGGTCAGCAGCGCCGCTCCGGCACGTGGTCGACCAGAGCGGACAGCAGACCTCCGAGCACCTCGCGCTGATCGACGGTCAATGGAGCAAGGATGTCCTCTGCGGCCGCCCGACGGGCGCTTCGCAACGCGCGCAGCGTGGCGCGCCCCGAGTCGGTGAGCTCGATCCTGACCACCCTGCGGTTCGTCGGATCGGCTACGCGGCGCACCCGGCCCGCCGCCTCCAGACCGTCCACGAGGCTGGTGACCGCCCGCGGGACGACCTCGAGGCGCTCGGCGAGATCGGCCATCCGGGGCGGCTGGTCGTAGTGCGAGACCGTGCGCAGCAGGCGGGACTGCGCGGGAGTGATCCCGATCGGCTCAAGCTGCTGCTTCTGGCTGCGCTGCAGGCGTCGGGTGAGGCGCAGCAGCTGCTCGGCGAGGAGGCCGTCGGCGTCGGGGGTGCTCATGGGGGAACGATATCAGGACCATGTTCATTGTGAGTATAGGTAACAATGAGCTATGCTCTGATCGACTTCACTCCTCTCACCCCTCGTAGGAGCCCATGCGCCCCCATGAAGAGTCCGATTGGACACCCCCACCGCGCGACCCCGCGCAGCCGAAGGAGCCCGCGCAGATGCGGCGCATCCTGCGGCTCTTCCGCCCCTACCGCGGGCGGCTCGCCGTCGTCGGCCTGCTCGTCGGCGCCTCGTCCCTGGTGACGGTCGCCTCGCCGTTCCTGCTGAAGGAGATCCTCGACACCGCGATCCCGCAGGGCCGTACGGGGCTGCTCAGCCTGCTCGCCCTCGGCATGATCGTCACCGCGGTGATGACGAGCGTCTTCGGCGTGCTCCAGACCCTCATCTCCACCACCGTCGGCCAGCGGGTGATGCACGACCTGCGCACCTCGGTCTACGCGCAGCTGCAGCGGATGCCGCTCGCCTTCTTCACGCGTACGCGCACGGGCGAGGTCCAGTCCCGGATCGCCAACGACATCGGCGGGATGCAGGCGACGGTCACCTCGACCGCCACCTCCCTCGTCTCCAACCTCACCGCCGTCGTCGCCACCATCGTCGCCATGCTCGCGCTCGACTGGCGCCTCACCGTCGTCTCGCTGCTCCTGCTCCCGGTCTTCGTCTGGATCAGCCGGCGCGTCGGCCGCGAGCGCAAGAAGATCACCACGCAGCGCCAGAAGCAGATGGCCGTCATGGCCGCGACCGTCACCGAGTCGCTCTCCGTCAGCGGCATCCTGCTCGGCCGGACCATGGGCCGTGCCGACTCGCTCACCAAGTCCTTCGCCGAGGAGTCCGAGCGCCTCGTCGACCTCGAAGTGCGCTCCTCCATGGCCGGACGGTGGCGGATGTCCACCATCGGCATCGTCATGGCCGCCATGCCCGCGCTGATCTACTGGGCCGCGGGCTTCGCACTCCAGGCGGGCGGACCGGCGATCTCGCTGGGCACCCTCGTCGCCTTCGTCTCGCTCCAGCAGGGCCTGTTCCGGCCCGCGGTGAGCCTGCTGTCCACGGGCGTCCAGATCCAGACCTCGCTCGCCCTCTTCCAGCGGATCTTCGAGTACCTCGACCTCCCCGTCGACATCACCGAGTCCGCGAACCCCACCCGGCTGGAGAAGATCAGCGGCGAGGTGGCGTTCGAGAACGTCGACTTCCGCTACGACAGCGAGGCGCCCGGCCGGGCGACGCTCGACTCCGTCGACCTGGCCGTCCCGGCCGGAGGCAGCCTCGCCGTCGTCGGACCCACCGGCTCCGGCAAGTCCACGCTCAGCTACCTGGTGCCCCGGCTCTACGACGTGACCGGCGGACGGGTGCTGCTCGACGGCGTCGACGTCCGCGAGCTGGACTTCGACACCCTCGCCCGGGCCGTCGGCGTCGTCTCCCAGGAGACGTACCTCTTCCACGCCTCCGTCGGTGACAACCTGCGGTTCGCCAAGCCCGACGCCACCGACGAGGAGATCGAGGCCGCCGCCCGCGCCGCCCAGATCCACGACCACATCGCCTCGCTCCCCGAGGGCTACGACACCCTCGTCGGCGAGCGCGGCTACCGCTTCTCCGGCGGCGAGAAGCAGCGCCTCGCCATCGCCCGCACCATCCTGCGCGATCCGCCCGTGCTCATCCTCGACGAGGCGACCAGCGCGCTGGACACCCGTACGGAGCATGCCGTGCAGCAGGCCATCGACGCGCTCTCCGCCGGCCGCACCACCATCACCATCGCCCATCGGCTCTCGACCGTCCGCGACGCCGACCAGATCGTGGTCCTCGAAGCCGGCCGGATTGCCGAGCGCGGCACGCACGAGCAGCTCCTCGAGCGGGACGGCCGGTACGCGGCCCTGGTGCGCCGTGACGAACACACGAACGCGGGAGCGGTTGTTCCCCAGAACGTGTGATCGTTCCCGTCTTTCGTTGCCCGACTCCCTTGTGACGACTGATGATTACGGTGCGCAAGCGACGGGCTGCAGACCGCGATCGCGCACTGTCCCACAGTTGCATCCTGCACAAGGAGAACGCACCACCATGAACGTGATCACCAACCTGCTCGCCGGCGTCTTCCACTTCCTGGGCTGGCTCGTCTGACCCTGGTTCGTCCGACTCGGCACGGCCGGTATGCGCAGTGCACGGCGCCGTCGGCTCCCCGTCCCAGGGAGCCGGCGGCGCCGCCGCATGTGCGGGCTCCCCGGATTCGCGGGTCCGCCGGGTTAGCGTGCGCCCATGACGCACCGGTCCTGGCAGCCCGAACACCGTCGCCGCCGCCCCCGGCTCACCCGCCGCGGCAAGATCGCGCTGCTCCTCGGCGCGGCCCTCGCGGTGACGGCCGCGATCACCGTGCCACTGCTCCTCCGCGACGAGGACAAGGCCGAGCCCGTCCCCCGGAAGCAGCGGACCCTGCTGATCCCCGAGGGCTGGCGGGCGGGCCAGGTGTACGCGGCCATCGACCGATCCCTCGGCCTCGCGGAGGGAACCACCCTCGGCGCGGCGGCCGCCCCGGCCACCGTCCTCAAGCTGCCGGCGGCCGCGGCGGGGAACCCCGAAGGCTACCTCTTCCCGGCGACGTACCCCGTGGAGGCCGCGACCACCCCCGCCAGCCTGCTGCGCTACATGGTCGACACGGCGGGGAAACGCTTCGGCACCGCTCACATCAACGCGGGCGCACAGCGCCAGGGCCTCAGCGTCCACCAGATGGTGATCATCGCCAGCATCGTGCAGGCCGAGGCCGACACCGGCGAGGACATGGGCAAGGTGGCCCGGGTCGTCCACAACCGCCTCGCCAAGGGCATGGCGCTCCAGATGGACTCGACGCTGAACTACGCCCTGGGGCGCTCCACCGTGGACACCACGCATGCGGACACCAAGATCGACAGCCCGTACAACACGTACGAGCGCCCAGGGCTGCCGCCGACCCCGATCGGGAACCCGGGCGAGCAGGCGATGAAGGCGTCGATCGAACCGGCGCCGGGCGACTGGCTGTACTTCGTGACCGTGCGGCCGGGGGACACCCGCTTCACCGCCGACTACGCCGAACACCAGGCGAACGTGGCGGAGTTCAACGAGAACCGCCGCGCGGCGCAGGCGGGGTGAATCAGCGGCTCGCCACAGGCTCCCGCTCCAGGAGGCGCCGGATCTCGGTGACGGCGGCGCGCCCGGCCCGGTTGGCGCCGATCGTGGAGGCCGAGGGCCCGTACCCGACCAGATGGACGCGCTCGTCCCGTACGGCGCGGGTCCCCTCCACCCGGATGCCGCCGCCCGGCTCGCGCAGTCCGAGCGGCGCGAGATGGTCGATCGCGGCACGGAATCCGGTCGCCCAGAGGATCACGTCCGCGTCCACGGTCCGGCCGTCGGCCCAGACCGCACCGGTGGGGGTGATGCGGTCGAACATGGGGTTGCGGTCCAGGATTCCCCGCTCCCGCGCGCTCCTGATCGCGTCGTTGAGGGGGAGGCCGGTGACGGAGACGACGCTCTGCGGCGGCAGCCCCAGCCGTACGCGCTCCTCGACCATGGCGACCGCCGCCCGGCCCTCCATCTCGCCGAACGGCCCCTCGCGGTAGACGGGCTCGCGCCGGGTCACCCATGTCGTCTCCGCCGCGACCTCGGCGATCTCCATCAGATGCTGGGTCCCCGAGGCACCACCACCGACCACGATCACCCGCTGACCCGCGAACTCCTCGGGGCCGGGGTAGTTCGCGGTGTGCAGCTGGCGGCCGCGGAACGTCTCCTGGCCCTGGTAGCGCGGCCAGAAGGGACGGTCCCACGTTCCGGTCGCGTTGATCAGCGCGCGGGTGGAGTACGTCCCCTCGGAGGTCTCGACGAGAAGCCGGCCGTCCTCGCCCTCGCGGACGGCGCCGACCTCGACGGGCCGGTGGACACGGAGGTCGAAGCGCTCCTCGTACGCCGTGAAGTACTCGCCGATCACCTCGGAGGAGGGCCGGCTGTCGTCGGCGCCGGTCAGCTCCATGCCGGGCAGCGCATGCATTCCGTGGACCTTGCCGTACGTGAGCGAGGGCCAGCGGAACTGCCACGCGCCGCCGGGCCGGGGTGCGTGATCGAGCACGACGAAGTCTCGATCGGGCGCGAGACCCGTGCGGCGCAGGTGGTGGGCGGCGGAGAGCCCCGCCTGCCCGGCACCGATCACGACCACGTCGACGTCTCGCACGTCCTGCCCGCTCTCAACCCCGAAATCGTTCACGGTTCCACTAACCGCGGTGGGGTCGGGGATCTTCCCGCGTGTGGCGGCGTGCCCCGCGGCGCCCGGTGTCCCCCACCCCAGAAGAGGACACCGAGCGCCTGCCGACCGGCCTACCGGCCGCCGCCCGCCACAAGGAGCGGTGCGCCGCCGGGAGCGGAGGCCGGACGTCCGTTCGCCGCCGGGACACCGAGCAGCGGCGAGGCGGGGATCCTCGGCAGCAGCCCACGCGCCGCGAGCTGCGGGGTCACGCCCTCCCCGAACCAGTACGCCTCCTCCAGATGGGGGTAGCCGGAGAGCACGAAGTGCTCCACACCGAGGTCGTGGTACTCCTCGATCCGGTCGGCGACATCGGCATGGCTGCCGACCAGCGCGGTGCCGGCCCCACCCCGTACCAGCCCCACGCCCGCCCACAGGTTCGGCGCGATCTCCAGCTTGTCGCGCTCCAGCGAACCGCCGCCGTGCAGCGCCAGCATCCGCTGCTGACCGACCGACTCGCTCCTGCCGAGCGTCGCCTGGGCCGCGGCGATCGTCTCCGGATCCAGATCGGAGAGCAGTCGGTCGGCGGCCGACCACGCCTCCCGCGAGGAGTCCCGCGAGATCGTGTGCAGCCGGATGCCGAACCGCACCTCACGCCCGCGCTCCTCGGCGAGCCGCCGGATCCAGTCGATCTTCTCCTTGACCTGCCACGGCGGCTCGCCCCAGGTCAGATACACGTCCGCATGCCCGGCCGCGACCGGCCCGGCCGCAGCCGACGACCCGCCGAAGAAGATCTCCGGCAGCGGGTCCGGCGGCAGCGCGGTGAGCCCGCCCTCCACCTTGTAGTGCCTGCCGTCGAAGTCGTACGGCTGCCCGCTCCACACGCCCCGGACCACCTCCAGGAACTCGGCCGTCCGCTCGTAGCGCCGGTCGTGGTCCAGATGGTCGCCGAAACGGCGCTGCTCCACCGAGTCCCCACCGGTCACCACGTTGAGCAGCAGCCGGCCGCGGGTGATCCGCTGATACGTGGCCGCCATTTGCGCGGCGAGCACGGGCGAGACGACACCAGGGCGGAACGCCACCAGGAACTTGAGCCGCTCGGTGTGCTGGGCGAGCGCGACCGTCGTCAGCCAGGCGTCCTCGCACCATGTGCCGGTGGGCGTGAGCACGGCCTCGAAGCCCAGCTGCTCGGCCGCCTTGGCGATCTGTGTCAGGTACTCGATGTCGGGGGCGCGCACACCGGTCACGGTCCGAGACCGGCTGATGCCGCCGCCGGTGTAGGCGTGCCGGTCGACGAGGGTCCGGCCGTCGCCGCCGGTCGGCAGGAACCAGTGCAGATGGACGGTCATCAGGAGGAGGCCTTTCCGTAGCTGCGCGCCGGGGTGGTGGCCGGCGGCAGGTTCTTGTCGAAGCGGTCGTCGAGGTGGTCGGCGCGGCTCCGGTTCGGGGGTCGGACTGGGGGGCAGTGGTTCGGCGCGTCCGCGCCTCCGTGCCGAGGGTCTGTCGTCAGGCAGCGTGGGCGGTGGAAGCGCCTTCGTCGGCACCGAGTTCGGCGAGCAGTCGGCAGCGCAGCGCGGCGAAGCCGGGGTCAGCGGGGGAGCGGGGGCGGTCGAGGGGGACGGGTGTGTCGTACGCGATGACTCCGTCGCGCATCACCACTGCCCGGTCGGCGAGCAGCAGCGCCTCGTCGACGTCGTGCGTGACGAGCAGCACCGCGCAGCCGCGCCGCTGCCACACCTCGGCCACCAGTCGCTGTGCCTTGATCCGGGTGAGCGCGTCGAGCGCGCCGAACGGTTCGTCGAGCAGCAGCAGATCGGGTTCCGGTACGAGAGCCCGGGCGAGCGACGCCCGCTGCGCCTCGCCCCCGGAGAGGGACCTGGCCCACGACCCGGACCGGTGGCTCAGCCCGACCTCCTCCAACGCCCGCTCGGCCACGGCCCGTTCGGGCTTGCCGGGCAGTCCGAGGAGGACGTTGCGCCACACCCGCTTCCAGGGCATGAGACGGGGTTCCTGGAAGGCGACGGCCCGGCGCTTGGGGACGAGGACGGTCCCGGATATGTCCCGGTCGAGTCCGGCGAGGACGCGCAGCAGGGTGGACTTGCCGCAGCCGCCGTGTCCGAGAAGCACGGTGAACTCCCCGGCGCGCAGGGTCAGGTCGAGGCGGTCGATGACCGGGCGTCCGTCGAAGGAACGGGTCAGGCCCTGGACGATCACTGCCCGGTGAAGGTCGGTCGCCATGGCGGCAGCAGCCTTTCGAGAGTGCGGACGACGGCGTCGGCGAGGAGGCCGAGGAAGGCGTGGTCGACGAGGCGGACGACGATGACGTCGGCACCGAAGAAGTCACGCGCCTGGGAGGGCACGCCGAGGGCGCGCGCACGGATGTCGGCGCAGGTGGTGGATCAGGGGTGAGAGGGCGTCAGCAGCCGCGAGGACACGCGGCGGAGGCCACCCGCAGCAGGTCGATGTGACCGCGCGTGGTGAGCAGGGCTGTACGCAACATGGCGCGAACGTAGCGACTCGTTCCGGTGCCGGTCAACGGTGTCTCGGAGCGTGGACGCGCAATCTCGTGGTATGAACGGCAGGATGCCCCCATGGCATTCACCACCACGGTCCTCACCCTCACCACCGGCACCAGCGAGACGGTCACCGACCTGACCTCGGCCTGCACCGAGTTCCTCGACCGCGCGGCCCAGGGGGGCGACGGCCTCCTCAACCTCTTCGTCCCCCACGCCACGGCCGGCCTGGCGATCCTCGAAACGGGCGCGGGCAGCGACAAGGACCTCCTGTCCGCCCTCCACCACCTGCTCCCGGCCGACGACCGCTGGCAGCACCGCCACGGCTCCCCGGGCCACGGCCGCGACCACGTCCTCCCGGCCATGGTCCCGCCCCACGCGACGGTGCCGGTGATCAGGGGCGGTCTGGAGCTGGGAACGTGGCAGTCGATCTGCCTGGTGGACACCAACAAGGACAACCCCGAACGTCAGGTGCGGTTGACGTTCCTCGGGTAGCGGCGGGACCGCAGGCGGGATCTCCGGCCGTACGAACGGTTCGCTCCGCACCTCGGAGGCGTGACGCGAGGCCGGAGGGCGGCCCCCTCTCCTACGGTGACGGGAGCGCCCGCCTGCCGTTCAGAGGTCCGGCGGTCTCGTCACCGTGGGCCCACCCGTGGCCGGCCGGCGCGGGGCCCGGCGTGTTCAGCCGGAGTGGGTGCGGATCCGCCAGAGCCCGAACCCGGCGAGCAACAGCGTGAGCCCGAGGAACGCCGACAGCTCGATCCACTGGAACCGCCAGTAGCGGTCGGCGGGCTGGTACGTGTAGCTGAAGTGCAGGTTCTGCTGGGCGGCACATTGCATGGCCGCCCGCTGATCGATCCGCCGGCATCCCTCGGCCTGTTCAGCGGTGTACGGCGTACCGTCCGCGTTGAACACCTCGCTGCTGGACGTCAGCGACCAGGCGCCGGGCATCGTGTAGCCGTCGATCCGCGCCCCGCTTTCGTTCATGCCCATGAAGTCCGCTCGCGACATCGCCTCGACGTCGAGCTTCACGGTGCTGGTGACCGGCGTCATGAGGTGCTGCCGGAGCGCGGCGGGCATGAGGACCTGGATCACGGCGAACAGGGCGAGGGTCAGCGCCATGGCCGGCAACGTGCGGCGCACGAGCAGCCCGATGACCGTGCCGAGGAGGAACGCGACGGCGGCGTACCCGATGGGCGCGATGTTGCGCGAAGCGAACGTCAATGCGCCGAACCGTTCGCCGATCAGCTGGTCGTAGCGGCTGGCGCTCCAGGTCAGGAGCAGGCTGAGAAGCCCGGTGACCGCCATGCTGACCAGGGTGAGGAGCGTCAGTTTGACCGCGAGCCAACGCATGCGGGTGATGCTCTGGTTCCAGACCAGGCGGTCGGTCTTCTCCTCCAGCTCGCGGGTGACCAGCGGCGCGCCCCAGAAGGCCCCGATCAGCGCCGGCATGCCCAACAGCAGGGCGCCGATGAACGCGACCTGCGGGCCGTACGCCTCCTCGAAGGCTCGGCGGGCGCCGGTGCAGTCGGCGGGCAGGCAGCCGACGATGTCGGTGGTGTAGGCGTGCCGCATCTGGTGGCCGAGGATGACGAGGTAGATCGCCAGCGCAATCAGCGCCGCGAACGCGACCACCGCCTGCGTACGGAACTGTCGCCAGGTCAACCAGATCATCGCTGTGCCTCCACAGGGGTGAGCGAAGAGCCGCGGACCGACGCCTCGGCGGCACGGGTCATGTACGCCAGGCCGATGTCTTCCAGGTCGGCGTGGTCCGCACCCGGGATCGGGTCGCTGCTGCGCACGATCACGGTGGTCTCGCGGACGGCGCGGTCGATGTGGATGACTTCGGCTCCGGCGGGCAGGTCGTCACGATCGGCTCGCGTACCGGTGATCCGATAGTGGACGGCGAGGAGGTCGGCGACATCGCCGGCGAGCTGGACCCGCGACGCGGCCAGCACGATGAGGTGGTCGCAGACCCGCTCCAAGTCGCCGAGCAGGTGTGAGGAGAGGACGACGCTGACGCCGAGTTCGGCGACGAGGTCCAGCACGTCGCGCAGGAACGCGCTTCGCGCCAACGGGTCCAGGGACGCGACCGGTTCGTCGAGGATCAGCAACTCGACTCGTTTGGCGGCCGCGACGGTGAGGGCGAGCTGGGCCCTCTGACCGCCGGAGAGCCGGCCGGCCTTCTGCGCGGGGTCGAGGCCGAGCTGCTGGATGCGCCGCTGCGCCAGGGACATGTCCCAACGGGGGTTGAGCTTGGCGCCCAGCCGCAGATGGTCGGCGACGGACAGCCCGGAATAGACCGGGGCCTCCTGCGCGACGAAACCGACCCTCGCCAGCTGCACCGCTCCGGCAGCCGGGCGATCGCCCAGCACCGCGACGCTCCCGGTGGTCGGCGCGATCACGCCGCAGGCCAGCCCGAGCAGCGTGGACTTTCCCGCGCCGTTCGGGCCGACGAGGCCGACGATCCGCCCGGCCGGTACGCGCAGGTTGCAGTCCGTCAGCGCTGTCGTCCGGCCGTAGCGCTTGCCCAGCCCTTCGGTCTCGATGATCGGCGTCATGGCTTCGCGCCTGACGCTGTGTGAGTGGTCCACAGGTGAATCTCCCGTCTCACGGACTCACGGATGTGGGATCCGTTTCTAGGAGGTGGGCGGTCACAGGACGGTCAGCGTCGTTGTGACCGCGCTGTGACGGAGGCCCCGATAACCTCGAACCATGAGGGTGCTGGTGGTCGAGGACCAGACGGAGCTCGCTGACTCGGTGGCGCGAGTGCTGCGGCGGGAGGGGATGGCTGTCGACGTCGCCTACGACGGCGCGGCCGCGCTGGAGCGCACCGATGTCGTGGACTACGACGTCGTCGTCCTGGATCGCGATCTGCCCGGGGTGCACGGCGACGACGTCTGCCGCACCCTGGTCGCCCGGGAGGCGTCCGGCCGTGTGCTGATGCTGACCGCTTCGGGCACGGTCGCGGAGCGGGTCGAGGGGCTCGGTCTCGGCGCCGACGACTACCTGCCGAAGCCTTTCGCGTACGCCGAGCTCGTAGCCAGGATCCGTGCGGTCGGCCGGCGCAACCACCCGGCGACGCCGCCCATCCTGCTCCACGGCGAGCTCCGGATCGACCCGGCGCAGCGCATCGCCACCCGCGCCGGCGCCCGACTGCCGCTCAGCCCGAAGGAGTTCGCCGTCCTCGAATACCTGCTCACCGGCCAGGGCAGGGTGATCTCCGCCGAGGAGCTCCTCGACCGCGTCTGGGACGAAGCGGCCGACCCGTTCACCACCACGGTGAAGGCGACGATCAACCGACTGCGGGCGAAACTCGGCGATCCGCCGCTCATCGAAACCGTGGCCCGCGCCGGATACCGGATCTGAGATGCCCCCGGTCCACCGGCTCCGGCTGCGTTTCGCCGCGCTCTACGGCGTGATGTCGGTCCTCTCCGGCATGATCCTGCTCGCCGTCGTCTTCACGCTGGCGCGGGACCGACTACCGACCGACGCCCCCATGCCGGCGGGCGCCGAAGCCGCCCGACCAGGTGGGGACGTCATCGGAACCCCCGCCCCGTACCTCGACTTCAAAGCCGACATGCTGCTGGTGTCGGGGATCGCCCTCGCGATCGTGGCGCCGGTCTCGCTGATGCTGGGCTGGATGTTCGTCGGACGCATGCTGCGCCCCGTGCGGGTGATGACCGTCAGCCTGCGGCAGATCTCCGGATCCAACGTCCACGAGCGCCTGGCCGTTACGGGTCCCCGCGACGAGTTCAAGGACCTCGCGGACACGGTCGACGGCGTGCTCGCCCGGCTGGAATCCGCGCTCGACGGCCACAAACGCTTCGTCGCCAATGCCGCCCACGAGCTGCGTACACCGTTGACCGTCGAACACGCGCTGATCGAGGAACCGCTGATCGACCCCGACGCGACCGTCGATGCCTTTCGGGCGAACTTCGAGCGTCTGCTCGCCGCCAACCGGCAGCGCGGCCTGCTGCTGGAGTCGCTGCTCACGCTCGCCGGTAGCGAGCACGGTCGCCAGCGGGTCGAGGAGGTGGACCTCGCCGCGGTCGTCCAGCAGGCGATCCGGGACCGGACCCCGGACGTCGACCGTCACCGGCTCCGGGTCAAGGCCGCCGTCCGGCCCGCCCGGCTCCTCGGCGATCCGATGCTGATCGCGCGGCTGGTCTCGAACCTCTGCGACAACGCGATCCACTACAACATCCCAGGCGGCGTGATCGACATCAGTACGCGGCTCGACACCGGTCAGGCGCTGCTGGGCATCGCCAACACCGGGTCCGTCGTCCCGCCCGACGAGGTGCAGCGCCTCTTCGAGCCGTTCCAGCGGCTGCACCGGGTCTCCGACGACGCCCGTCACGGGCTCGGCCTGTCGATCGTCCGCGCCATCGTGACCGCGCACTCCGCTGAGCTGAACGCGTCCTCACACCCGGAGGGTGGTCTCGTGGTCGAGATCGCGTTCCCCGCCGTCGAACGGAACCCCGAACCCGCGGACTGAGACGCCGCGGTCCTGCTGCGGACGAGCCGACCGAGTTCTCGAGAAGCTCCCCAGCCGGTCCCACACCTCGTCCCGGACCTCGACGACTTGCTCGTCGGCGGTGTCGCCGGGCGGGCGGCCGTCCCGGATGGCATACGTTTCCCGTCGGGAGTCGTCAGAAGTGACGCGAGGGGCCGACGTGGGGCTCGCCGTGCCGTACCGCGTCATGGGCGGCGAGTGCGGCATGCAGGGTGACCAGGTCGGCGCCCCGGGAGGCGTCCAGTCCGGTGAGATCCGTCGCCTTGCGCAGGCGGTAGTCCACGGTGTTCGGATGGACCTGGAGCCGGGCCGCCGCCCGGCGACGGTCGAGGCTGCAGGCGAGGAAGGTGCGCAGGGTGGCCAGCAGTTCCGGGCGGGTGTCCAGCGGGTCGAGCAGTGCGGCGAGCCCTTCCCTGGCCGGGCTCGGACGGCTCAGCTGATATTCGAGCAGTACGTCGTCGAGCAGATACAGTCCGGGCCCATGGCCGGCTGCCTCGGCCACCTCCCGTACCTCGCCGGCCAGCCGGGCGGCTTCCGCGACGCCCTCCGGCGGCGCCGCGGCCGCCGCGGCCAGCACCTCGGCGCCGCACATCCGGCCCAGTTCGGTCACCAGCCGGGAGAGCCGGTCCCGGTCCGCGGGGCCGAAGGCGGAGGCCGGCGCCTCGTGCGGAATGAGGACCAGCCCTCCGCCGTCCGACAGCACGGAGAGCTCGACTCCCGCCGTCTGCCGATGCAGTTCGTTGCGCAGCCGCCGGAGTTTGCGGCGAGCGGCGACCGCGTGGTTCACGCCGGGCACCAGCTCGTCCGGGTGGCGTCCCACGGAGAGGCTCAGTACGAGGTAGCAAGGCGGCAGCCGGATGCCGGCGCGGTCGGCCGCCGCCCGGGGGCTGCCGCCTTCCAGCAGTCGGGACAGCAGCGACTGGAGGGCTACCTGGTCGTCGCTCAGCGCCGTCTGCCGTTCCTGCACGTACCCGGCGGCGACTTCGCAGCTCACCAGCCTGAGATACGCGAGCAGCTGACGCTGGACCAGCAGCACATCGTCGATGTCGCCCGGTTCGGCCGCCGGAAATACATGGGCGGCGCACTCCTCCGCACCGAGGTGATAGGCGCCGACCACGGCCTCCAGCGGCACTCCCTCGTCGGCACGCCGAGCCGACGACTCGCGTAGCTCCGCCTGCTCCGACTGATCCGGCAGTTCGCCGGTGCGCAGCATCTCGGCGAAGCTCCGGATGCCGCGTGTCACCTGCTTGGCGATGTCGCCGCCGAGCTGTTCCGGCGGCAGCCTTCCGTAGACGGGCAGGCGTTCGACGAGCCGGACCATGACCGCACGCTCGAGTGCGTCGGCGGCGGCCCGCAGCAGGTCGTATACCGGAACGCCGCCGAAGCGCGGCACCGCGTCGCGTGCCGCGGCGTTGGATGCGGTCACAATCCACCTCTCAAATCTCTGTTGTCCGCCCTGGAGGCGCGGCGGCGCACCGCCTCCATCATGTTTCCGGGACATCTCCTACCGGTTGGTAACACGCCAGGCCGGTGGATTGCCAGACGTGGCGAACCGCGGCCGCGTCGTTCGTCGGATCTCCCCGTACGACCCGACCGCACCGGAGAGCCGCCATGACCGAACCTCCACTCGCCGTACAGGGGACCGTCGTCTCCGGGCAGGGAGCCGCCGATCCCCGGCCGGTCGTGCCGCTTTCGATCCCTCGGGCAGCCGGTCGGCCCCCCACTCACGAATCGAGGAAGCCATGTCCAGGACAGCAGTTCGTCTGATGTGTATCGCTGTCGCCACCGCGGCGGCCATGACCGCCGCGCCCTCGGCCACCGCCACCGAGTCCGTCGTGGCCGCGACCACGACCGCGGCCACGACCACCGCGAGCGACCCGTTCTACACCTACAGCGGCAGCGAGCCCCTGTCGTCGTTCGCCCCGGGCACCGTGCTGAAGACGCGGACGCTGCCGTACCACCTCGTCGGCATTCCCACGCCGTTGAGGGCGATCCAGCTGCTCTACCGCAGCACCGATGCCCAGGGACGCCCGGCCGCCAACGTGACCACGGTGGTGCGCAGCCTCACGGGCGACGGAAGCAAGGCCGTGTCGTACCAGTCGTTCTACGACTCCCTGAACCCGGAGGACGGGCCGTCCCGCGCCATCGCCGGCAACCTCACCCTCGGCGGCGTGATCCCCAACGCCGAGGCCGCCTTCATGGCGCCGCTGCTGGCGAAGGGCTACAGCCTCGTCATCCCGGACACCCAGGGGCAGCGGGCCGCCTTCGCCGCCGGACCCGAGTACGGAACCAACACCCTGGACTCGATCCGTGCCGCGACCAGGTCCGCGGAGACGGGGCTGAGCGACGACACCAGGTTCGGCCTCATGGGCTACTCGGGCGGCGCCATCGCCACGAACTGGGCGGCCGCGATGGCACCGGCCTACGCGCCGGACGTGAACCGGAAGTTGGTCGGCTTCGCCGAGGGCGGCCTGCTCGTGACCCCGGCGCACAATCTGAAGTACGTGGACGGCTCCCTCTCGTGGTCGGGCGTCATCCCCATGGCGATCATCGGTGTCTCCCGCTCCTTCGACATCGACGTCAAGCCCTACCTGAGCAGCTTCGGCCTGAAGGTGTACGCGGAGCTGGAGAAGGGCTCCATCGTCGACGCCCTCGGCCGCTACCCGGGTCTGACCTGGCAGAAGATGGCGAAGCCCGAGTACGAGAACATCAACTCCGTTCCCGAGCTGGTCACGGCGGTGAACCGGATCAACCTCGGCTCCGCCGCCACCCCGACCATCCCGGGGTTCATCGCCCAGGGCGACGCGGGCGTCCTGGAGGGAACCTTCGGCAACCGCCCCGGGATCGGTACGGGTGATGGCGTCATGGTCGCCGGGGACGTGCGGGCGCTCGCCCGGCAGTACTGCGCCACCGGCAACGCCGCCATCACGTACCGGCAGTACGAGCTGCTCAGCCACATCGGCGTACCCCTCGTCTGGGCCCCGCTCGCGATGGACTGGCTCGATGCCCGCTTCGCGGGCGCGGCGGCCCCGTCCGACTGCGGCCGCATCCCCGCGGGCAACTCGCTGGCGCCGGAAGTGCCGACGTCGCTGTCCTGACCCGTGTGGTCCTGCCGCGC